>JAGLQT010000045.1 GCA_023136715.1 Gammaproteobacteria bacterium
GGCGCCTCTGAGCAACTTAAAATTTCGCTGAGTGAGGCACAGGCCGAATCGCTGGAACTTAAGAAGGAGTTGACGTTCTATAAGAGTATTATTACACCAGGTGATACCAAACGTAGTTTAATGATTCAAACCATACATCTTAAAGACGGTGCCAATACCGGTGATTATCAGTACCAGATTATGGTAAGTCAACGCGGTCGAAATGATCGTTTTGCTAGAGGCAGTATTGATGTGGTACTGGGTGGCACAGAAGCTGGTCAGGCAAAAGTAATTAAATTAAGTGAGGTTTCTAAAGATGCTAAAAATCCGATTAAATTTGGATTTAAATATTTTCAGAAATTTGGTGGAACGATAACATTACCGGCAGCATTCCAGCCGGAATTTATGCGGGTTAAAGTAAAGCCTAAGTCCGGTAAAATTGATCCAATTGATGAACAGTTTTCGTGGGCAGATTTAACAGCGGGAGGAGAGTAAAACATGTGGGGCAGTAACAAAAATAAAATTCGATCATCTAAAATTGATACTTTAATAGGTCAGGGTATAGTCATTAATGGTGATGTTAAATTCGATGGTGGCTTACACCTCGATGGTAAGATCGTAGGCAATGCAATTGCTGAAAATGGTGGTAACTCTGTTTTTATCGTCAGTGATAAAGGTCGTGTAGAAGGTGATATTAGCGTCTCTTTCGCCATCATTAATGGTGAAGTCACTGGCAATGTTTACGCTAGTGAAAAGCTGGAGTTATCTGGTAAAGCTCGTATTACCGGTGATGTACATTACAGTCTGCTGGAAATGGCCAGTGGTGCTGAAGTAAACGGCAAAATGGTGCACGAAAGTGAGAAAAAATTGCTTGAGCATCATGTTTCAGAAGATGTCGATGATGAGCATGCCCAGAGTGCAGAACCTGTTTGAGCAGGTTTGGGCTTGAGTAAAACGGACGGGCATAATACTTGACTGTTTTACTGGGTTAATGCTACATTAACCGAATCTAATATTATTGGTAATGGCATAGTTATGAGTATTGAAGTTTCATTTACCCCCATGCGTCCCAGTTCAGTTGAGCAGAAGGCTGAGATCACTGATGCGGCGGCGGCTAAGGTTAAGGTTTTGATCGAAGAAGAGGGCAATCCCAACCTGAAATTACGCGTTACCGTGAGCGGTGGCGGTTGTTCCGGTTTTCAGTATGGCTTTGAGTTCGATGAAAATGTGACCGATGACGATATTCAAATCGAGAAAGATGGCATCACCATGTTGATTGATAATATGAGCATGCAGTATCTGGCGGGTTCTGCTGTCGATTATCTGGAAGGTCTGGAAGGTGCGCGTTTTGTCATTAGTAATCCAAATGCCAAATCCACCTGTGGTTGTGGGTCTTCTTTTTCGGTTTAACTAATTGAAAACCATAAGATTATTAAAAGGCGCGTGAGGCGCCTTTTTTAGTTGTGGGATACATTTATCGTGTTGTTTGTTAAGCTATACGGCTTGTTTTGATAGGAAGTGGTTATGAACGAATATTTACCCGGTCTTGCAGGTGTACCTGCTACAAAATCTAATATTTCATCCATTGACGGTGAAAAAGGCATACTGGCCTATCGTGGTTATGATATTCGTGATCTAGCGGAAAATAGTACGTTTGAAGAAACTTCCCTGTTACTACTGGATGGTACATTGCCAACCAAATACGAGCTGGAAGATTTTGATCAGCAACTACGTGGTGAGCGCCGAGTTAAATATAACGTCCGTGAGATCATGAAATACTTGCCGAGCAGCGGGCGTCCTATGGAAATGTTGCAGACAGCGGTGGCCAGTCTGGGTATGTTTTATGGCGGTGAAGAGGTTTTGACCGACGGTTATCAAGAGGAGGATTTATATTACATTCACTCTATGTCGGTGAAGATTATTTCACGCATGGCGACGATCGTGGCGATGTGGGAGCACGTACGTAATGGTTATGATCCTGTTGAACCACGCACAGATCTGACTCACGCCGAAAACTTTTTATACATGCTAAAGGATAAAGAGCCTGATCCTATTGAGGCGCGTATTATGGATGCCTGTTTAGTTTTGCATGCCGAACATACTATCAATGCTTCTACCTTTGCTGCCATGGTTTGTGGTTCAACCCTGGCATCACCTTTCCTGGTTATTGCTGCGGCTATTGGCACCTTAGCGGGGCCTCTGCATGGTGGTGCTAATCAGCGCATGGTGGGTATGCTGGAAGAAATTGGTCGTCCAGAGAATGTGAAAGACTGGTTGGACATGAAACTGGGTGATAAAGAAGTCATCTGGGGTATGGGACATCGCGAATACAAAACCAAAGATCCACGAGCTATCTTCCTGCAAAAAATGATGACCGAATATGCGGAAACAAAAGGTAATTTAAGCCCAATGTTTGAAACTGCGCTGGCATTGGAAGAGGCCTGCGAGAAAGAACTGGGTCCTAAAGGCGTGTATGCGAATGTGGATTACTACTCCGGTATTTTGTACACCGAGATGGGTATTCCAGCAGATCAGTTTACCTCGATTTTTGCTATTTCACGTATTGCCGGATGGATGGCGCATTGGCGCGAACAGCTCACGGATAATCGAATTTTCAGACCGACACAAATTTACACAGGTTGTGAATCTCGCAGCTACGTTCCTATGGATGAGCGCTAATTAGGCGTTATTCATAGGTAGTCATGCGACCAAGTACGATGGCTTTTTTAGCGCCGGTAACTGAAGGTGAATTGCCTGCCAGATTTTGAGTATGTTGTCTGGCTAACCAGGCAAAAGCTATTGCCTCAACCCAGTCTGGGTGAATACCACAAACTTCTGATGACCCCACTTTGCACTTTGGTAATGCGAGTTGAATTCGTTCCATTAAAAAAGCATTGTGCACGCCACCACCACATACCAGTAAATGAGTAATCTCGGCAGCGTTGTGTTTGATGGCGTCAGTAATGCTGCGTGCACTTAATTCGCATAGAGTGGCTTGAGTGTCGCTATCGCTTAGATTTTTGTTTGCCTTGATGATCTGCTCATTTAACCAGTCCAGGTTAAATTGCTCGAAGCCCGTGCTTTTAGGTGGTGCCGTTTTGAAGTAAGTATCGTTCAGGCAACGATCTAATAAGTCTTCATTTATTTTTCCACTACGTGCAAAATCGCCATTTTCATCAAAGCTTTTGCCACAGCATTTTGCCATCCAGGCATCCATCAAATTGTTACCGGGGCCAGTATCAAAACCTGTAATGTGTTTTGATTGATCAGCGGGTAATACGGTGAGATTGGCGATGCCGCCGATATTAAGAATACCTCGATTTTCAGTTTCACTGCGAAAAACAGCTTCGTGGAAAGCTGGTGCTAAGGGTGCGCCCTGACCACCTGCTTCAATATCAGCAGTTCTGAAATCACTGATGACGTGAATGCTGGTTTTATGTGCCAGTGTTTTAGCATCCCCTATTTGCAAGGAAAAAGGCTGCGCTGCATTGGGGCGATGTCGAATTGTCTGGCCGTGATTGCCGATGGCGATAATATCGTTAGTAGTGAGTTTGGATTTATCCAATAAAGACAGTGTAGCATCGGCAAATATTTCACCAAGGCGAATATCTAAGGTTTGTAGTTGGTAAAGTTGATTATCGGCAAGTTGGCGGCTGGCCAGTAGCTGTTGATAAACATCATTAGGCCATGCATGGTTGTGCGTGCAAACCAGTTTGGGGATCTTATTATTGGAGAAATCAACCAGCACGGCATCAATACCGTCCATGCTGGTGCCTGACATCAAACCCACATAATATTCAGGCATGGCTTGATCCGATGTTAGTTGTTTAAAGCAACCTGCGTGCGGGTGAGCAAATCGAGCTGCGCCAACATGGGAGTGGTCATCAACTCGAAATCAGCCAGGTAGCGTTTGGGTACTGGCTTGGAAATCGGTAATTTTACTGTTAATGGATTACGGTGAACACCGTTCACGCGGAATTCATAATGCAGATGCGGGCCGGAAGCCAGGCCTGAACTACCTAGATAACCAATGGTTTGTCCTTGCTTAACTTTCGATCCAACGCGCAGTTTGCTCTTGTAGCTATTTAGGTGTGCGTACAGCGTGCTGTACTTGGAACCATGCTGAATAATAATGGTGCGACCATAACCACCTTTGCGGCCCCTGTGAACTATTTTGCCATCACCGGAAGCAACAATCGGCGTGCCACGCTTAGCAGCGTAATCTGTGCCCTTGTGTGAGCGGAATTTGTGCAATATGGGGTGATAACGTTTGGTGGTGAAACCTGAGCTGATGCGGGTGAAGTTCACCGGCGAACGCAAGAATGCTTTACGCATGCTTTTGCCATCGGGGGTGAAATATTCAGCGCGATTGTTTTCAGGATTGGTATAACGAACCGCTTGATAGGTTTTACCTTGATTAACAAACTCAGCCGTTAGAATATTGCCATCTTTGATTTTTTCACCATTACGGAATAGCTCTTCGTAGATAACAGTGAATTGATCGCCCTTACGAATGTCGAGTACAAAGTCGATGTCCCAGCCAAAGATGCCAGCCAGTTCCATAATAAGGTTTTGTGAGATGCCAGCTTCCTGTGCAGCCATAAACAGGGAAGAGTCAATAACACCACTGGCGTGTGCAGTACGAGTTTCAATGTCGTGTTTGAATGTATTCGCTTCGAGTGCACCATCTTTGCGTTCAACCATCAGATAATTTTCATGGTCGATTTCGTAGCGTAAGCCCAGCAAGTTTTTATCATCATCAGTCAGGATGCGAAGCGTATCTTTGGGGTAGATGCGAGTTAGCTGTTTAACCGCCTTGCCCGATTTCATCATCTCATCTAGCTGTTGTGGCTTAATGCCAGCGCGCTTAAATAATTTGGCCAGGCTATCGCCCGATTTAACCTTGAATTCACGCCATTGTTTTGGCGTGTCATGGTTAATGTCATCAATGATTTTCTGCTGTGCCTGTAGCTCGGGCAGGGTTAATTCAAAACTCAGGCGAGCCGTCGTTGCGGGTGATGGCTGGTTTTCAGTGAAAGCAGGTGCTGTCTCTATATTCAGGGTATCGCTGCTGAGGTCGTCAGCGGCAAGAATTTTAGTATCAAGGTCATCTGTAGCTGTGTTTGTATTGGCGATAACCGCGCCTAAAACGGCACAGCCTGCAGCGAATAATAACCAGCGCAAACGGGGGTGTTTATCCTGTTTTTCTTGGAAATGAAAGTCTTGATTGATGAAAGCCATTATTGTGCCACACAAACCCTTAAAAAATTATTCATTAAAATTACTGTGTCTTTATCTTGAATGTAGTTGTTAAATGCTGATAGGTCAACGATTTACGCTATCTGTATTCACTTATTTTTGCTTCTTTTTTATTCTTATTTTCAGTACTTTATCACTATAAGTTGAGAAAGAGTCAAACGACAGGCATCATATACCGCTTTTAGCGTGGAAACCAGTGTAGGAACCAGTAATGAGTAGCAGTGAATTATCTATAAATGACCAGTTAGAAATCATCAAACGCGGTGCCGATGAAATTCTCGTTGAGGCTGATCTGGTTGCAAAACTGAAAGAGGGCCGCCCGCTAAGAATTAAAGCCGGATTCGACCCCACCGCCCCCGACCTGCATCTGGGCCACACTGTACTGCTCAACAAATTACGTCAGTTTCAGGATCTCGGTCATGAAATTATCTTCCTGATCGGTGATTTTACCGGCATGATCGGTGACCCTACCGGAAAAAGCGCAACGCGCCCACCACTGACAGAAGATGATGTCAAAGAGAACGCCAAGAGCTATCAGCAGCAAGTTTTTAAAATTCTCGATGAGACCAAAACCCAGGTGGTCTTCAATTCCCACTGGATGAGTGGCATCGGTGCCGCCGGTATGATCAAACTCGCCGCCAGCAGTACCGTGGCCAGAATGCTGGAGCGCGATGATTTCAGCAAACGTTACAAAGGTGGTCAGGCTATTGCCATCCACGAATTTCTCTATCCCTTAATTCAGGGTTACGACTCGGTTGAACTGAAAGCCGATGTCGAACTCGGTGGTACCGACCAGAAATTCAACCTGCTCATGGGACGTCAGTTGCAGGAACAGGCCGGTCAAAAACCGCAGGTAGTTTTAACCATGCCGATTCTCGAAGGTCTGGACGGCGTGCAGAAAATGTCCAAGTCACTCAACAACTACATCGGTGTTGATGACACACCCAAGGATATGTTCGGTAAAATCATGTCCATTTCCGATGATTTAATGTGGCGTTATTTTGAATTGCTAAGCTTCCGACCTTTAAATGAAATTGCAGATTTTAAAACAGAAATGGAAGCTGGCAAAAACCCGCGCGACATTAAATTCCTGCTCGCCGAAGAAATTATCGCGCGATTTCATTCAGAAGATGAAGCTACGCAAGCACGCGAAGGTTTTATCGCGCAGTTCGCCAAAAATAAAATTCCCGATGACATTCCTGAATTTGCTTTTGAAGTGGATACTGAAGGTTATCCCATCGCCAACCTGCTCAAGGATGCCGGTTTAACCAGCAGTACTTCAGATGCCATGCGTATGATTCAACAGGGAGCGGTGAAGATTGATGGTGAGAAGGTGGGAGATAAGAAGTTAAAAGTTCATGCAGGATTGGAGAGAGTGTTTCAGGTAGGGAAGCGGAAGTTTGCGAAGATAACTTTGAGTTAGTTTTCTTTAGCTAATCCGTCATTCCTGTGTGCTTCTGGCGGGAGTAGTGGTGCACGGATGCACTGTTAACGGACATAAGGATGGAATCCATGCTTAGGCTTTTGTGCAATTACTGAATCTTCGTAGTAATTCATAACTCCGGTGGTGTGGGTACGAGAGTCCACTACCACTGAAGCTATGGTTGGCACGGAAATTTAGTAAGCAGTATGCGTTCCCATGCTTCTGCGTGGGAACGAGAAAAAACCTCAATTAAATCCAAAAATCAAAACATGATATAAATATCGCTTCACGAAAAGGACAGCAAAAATAAATGAAAACCCATAATAGAAAATTCATCAATGATCTCAAGCAGGCGAATATCCTTGTGGTCGATCATCAAAAACTTAATATCTCGATGATCAAAAGAGTATTGCACCGTGATGGTTATGGGGATGTTCAGGCGACACAAGATCCATTCAGTGTAGTGAGTTATTGTGATGAAGAAAATATTGATCTAATCATTCTCGATATAAAAATGCCGAAACTGGATGGTTTTGGTGTGATCAATTCTTTGCGGGAAGAGTTAGGTGAAGAGCATGTACCTCCTATTCTTATTGTTACCGATGTGTCTGATCAGGCGTTTCGTCGTGAGGCTTTAACTTACGGTGCTCGTGATTATATTATTCGGCCTTTTGATATTCGTGAGTTTGTAGCTCGTGTACATAATTTGCTGGAAGTGAGGCAGGCACACCATATAGTGAATTTTCAGAAGGAAATTCTGGAAGAAAAAGTGCAGGAGCGAACCAGAGAATTGCGTGAGGCGCATGATCAGCTACAGGAGAGTCGACTTGACGTGGTCTGGCGCTTGGGGCGTGCGGCAGAGTACCGTGATAATGAAACCGGTTTGCATATTATTCGCATGAGCCAGATTGCAGCGGTACTGGGTCGTGCTTATGGTATGACCGAAGAAGAAGCTGACCTGTTGTTAGTGGCTAGCCCTATGCATGATATTGGCAAGCTAGGGATTCCTGATAACGTGTTGTTGAAGCCCGGTAAACTGGATAATGAAGAATGGAAGATCATGCAAACCCATGCCCAGATTGGTGCCAATATTCTGGCCGGTGGTAATTCTGACTTGATGATTATGGCTCACGAGATTGCTTTAACACATCATGAAAAATGGGATGGTAGTGGTTATCCTTATGGTATTCAGGGGGATGAAATTCCGTTGGTAGGTCGTATCAGTGCGCTTGCTGATGTGTTTGATGCTTTAACTTCTGAGCGGCCTTATAAAAAGGCGTGGTCAGTTGGTGATGCAATGGACTTGATATATTCGGAAAGTGGCAAGCACTTCGAGCCTCGACTAGTCGAGTTGCTGAAAGAGAAGCTACCGAAGGTGCTGGAGATAAAAGCGAAGTATGCCGAGACCTTTGATTAGATCTCGTTATTTGGGTTTGTGTTTCAGGTTTTATTGAGCGTTCTGCTTATCGAGTTTTGCCCAGGTATCACGCAAGGTGGCGGTGCGATTGAAAATTAGCGCATCGCTACGGCTGTCTTTATCTACTACAAAATAACCGGTGCGTTCAAACTGATAGTGCGTGCTGGCATCGGCATTAACCAATGACGGTTCCAGTTTGCAGTTTTTCAATACAGTCAGTGATTCCGGATTCAGGTGCTCGATGTAGTTATCGGTGCTGCCGGGGTTGGGGTGTGTGAATAAACGGTCATATGAATTTACCTGTGCGTTGATAGCGTGGTCAGCAGAAACCCAGTGGATGGTGCCTTTTACCTTGCGGCCATCCGGCGAAGAACCGCCTTTGGTTTCCGGGTCGTATGTGCAAATCAATTCAATGACTTCGCCCTGATCATTTTTCACCACGTCGGTGCAGGTGATGTAGTAGGCGTAACGCAGACGTACTTCACGACCAACTGACAGACGGAAGAATTTTTTCGGTGCATCTTCCATGAAGTCATCGCGCTCGATGTACATTGTTTTGCTAAACGGAACCGTGCGTGTGCCCATGTCCGGGTTTTGCGGGTGGTTCTGTGCTTCCATTTCTTCGACCTGACCATCGGGATAATTTTCGATGGTGACTTTGAGCGGGTTGATTACGCCCATGACACGTAATGCGTGTTCATTAAGGTCTTCACGAATACAGTTTTCCAGTACCGCCATTTCAATCGAGCTGTCTTTTCTGGTGACGCCGATGCGATCGCAAAAATCACGAATAGAAGCAGGTGTGTAACCGCGACGACGGATACCAGAAATGGTGGTCATGCGTGGGTCATCCCAGCCGCTGACGTGATTTTCATCAACCAGCTGATGCAATTTGCGTTTGCTGGTGATGGTGTATTTCAGTTCCAGACGAGAGAATTCAATCTGTTGTGGATGGCAGGGTGCTTTGGCTTCATCGATGACCCAGTCGTAAAGTGCTCGGTGATCTGCAAACTCCAGGGTGCATAATGAATGCGTGATACCTTCGATGGCATCCGACAGGCAGTGAGTGAAATCGTACATCGGGTAAATCACCCAGTCGTCACCAGTACGGTGATGATGGGTGCGTTTGATACGGTACAAGGCTGGGTCGCGCATGTTGATATTGGGTGCGGCCATGTCAATTTTGGCACGTAGTACGTATGCGCCGTCTTCGAATTCGCCTTCTTTCATGCGCTGGAACAGGCCGAGGTTTTCTTCGATGCTGCGATCACGGTCTGGACTGTTTTTTCCGGCTTCTTTCAGGGTGCCACGGTATTCACGTATTTCGTGAGCGCTCAGACTATCGACATATGCCTTGCCTTCGGTGATGAGTTTGACCGCATACATGTATAAGTGGTCAAAGTAATCTGAAGCATGATGTAATTCATTCCATTCAAAGCCCAGCCACTTTACATCTTCCTGGATGGCATGCATGTACTCGACTTCTTCTTTGTCGGGGTTGGTGTCATCAAAACGCAGGTTGCATTTGCCGTCGAACTGTTCAGCGATGCCGAAATTCAGGCAAATAGATTTGGCGTGGCCGATGTGAAGGTAGCCATTTGGTTCGGGTGGGAAACGGGTTTGTATCGCGTTGTGTTTGCCCGAATCCAGATCGTCCTGAATGATGTTTTGAACAAAGTTCGATGGGGTGGTGTTTTCTTCAGCAGCCATGGTTACAGTTTCGGTTATAGTTTGTCACATAGGTATGGCGGCGTATTGTACATGCTTCGGCATTAAGTGGCTTTTATTTGTTGTGTATCAGGCTTTTACCTGCTTGAATGCTGGGGGGTTAAACGGTTGTGGTTTTGGGATTGTGGGTTTCTTTTATGTCTGAAAGTTTTGATCTTGAGCAAATACGGCAATACCTGAATCGTGATTGTGAGCTGTTTCTGTTTGAAAAAACAGATTCGACCAATGAGCAGGCTTTGTTAAAGGTAAAGCAAGGGTGCGCGTTGCCTCTGGCCTGTTTTGCTGAGGAGCAGACGCAGGGGCGCGGTCGCCGTGGTAAAGTCTGGGTTTCACCACCGGGTGCCAGTATTTATTTGAGCCTGGCATGGAAGTTTGATTTGTCGGTCAATGATCTGGGCTGTTTATCTCTGGCTATCGGTGTTGCCGTGGCCAGGGTGTTGAAGAATATAGGCGTGAGGCAAGTTGCCCTAAAGTGGCCGAATGATGTTCTGATTGATGATAAGAAAATTGCTGGTATTCTTATCGAGACATCGCAGCTTACAAATAAAACAACAACGGTAATTATAGGGATTGGCCTGAATTTTAAATTACCCGATCAGTTGCTGGATATGCTGGATCAGCCCTGCACGGATATTGTTTCATCATTAGATACGACGTTGTCGCTTGAGAAAAAGGTCGGGCGGAATAGAATAGCCAGTTTGTTATTGCAAGAATGTATAACGGTCTGTGAACGTTTTGAGCTGGCTCGGCAAGAGCTGATACTTGAATATCAGCAGTACGATATTTGCTTGCGGCAGGAGGTAGATGTTTACCTGGAAGATGCACCGTCAATGCAGGGTGTGGTAGTCGGGTTCGAGCCTGATGGTGAAATTCGGATACGGATTAATGATAAAGATCGATTATTTAATAGTGCGGATATAAGTTTGAGAAGGGCGGGTAATGCTAACGATTGATATTGGAAATAGTGGCGTCAAATGGGGTATTTGGCAGGAAGATCAGTTGATCCTTGCTGATGATGGTCGTTATGAAAAAGAATCGTTGCATGCTACCTTTGATGAGATTTTTTCTGGTGCGCCCAGGCAGGATACCGTTTGGGTGTCCTGTGTTGCAGGTCATGATGTTGAGCAGGCGCTGATTGATTGGACAAATAAAGAGTGGTCTATTGAGCCAATATTTTTGCGGACGGCGTCAGAGTTTGGCGGGGTTTCTAATATATACCCACTGCCGGAAGAGCATGGCGCTGATCGTTGGGCTGCGTTGCTGGGTGCGAAGAAGCTATATGATGTGCCGGTGTGTATTCTTGATGTGGGCACTGCCGTTACAGTTGATTTAATGGATGTCGGCGGCGTGCATCGAGGTGGCCGGATTATGCCGGGTCTGGATATGATGCGAAATTCCTTATTGCAAAATACAGCGGGTGTGCAGGAGGTCGAGGGTGATTGTCCCGGTTTTGCGATTAATACCGCTGATGCTGTTACCAGTGGTACGGTGCATATGTTGCAAGCGGGTTTGCTGGAGGTGTGTGAATCGGCTAAGGAGCGTCTGGGTGATGAAATGCGGGTAATTTTAACCGGTGGTACGGCAGAAAAAATGCTGCCCTTGCTGGAGCAGATTGAAGGTATTCTTCATGAACCTCATCTGGTTTTGTATGGTTTGTATTATGCTTCTGAGCAATAGAGCGGCATCTTGATCGTGAATCAATAATTAAATTGGAATAGAGAAGCATGCGTTGGTTGTTTTTATTTGTATTGGTGTTGAATTTTGCTTATGTGGCCTGGGAGATTAATCAGCCAGAAGCAATAGTGGAGGCGCCACGCGTTGACCAGAATGTGCCAAAAATTGTTTTGCTGAGTGAGATCGGTCAGGATTCAGTTGCGCTTTCAGTGGTGAATGGTAAGGCGGCATCGGATCAGGCTGATGAAGAAAAAGAGGTGGTTGGTGGCGGTTGTTATACCCTTGGACCTTTCAGGGATATGGAAAAATTAAGGGCGGTAACAAGAGGTATCAAGAAATATGTTGCTGACGCTTCGTATAGAAGTCATGAGGAAAAAGAGCAGGCAATGTTTTGGGTATACCTGAATCCAGCCGGGAGTTATGGCAAGGCCAAATCTTTGGGGGCTCAGCTAAAGAAAAAGAAAGTGAAAGATTATTTTATTATTAGCTCGGGGCCAAAGCTCAATGGGATTTCATTAGGGCACTTCAGGGAAAAGGATCGTGCTTATGCTCATGCTGAGCGTATAACGAGTTTAGGTTTAAAGCCAGAAGTTGAAGCATTGTTCAAAAATTATACGATTTACTGGCTGGATTATAAGGTTATCGCGGGTGAGCAAATCCCTGAAACCGTCTTTGGTAAGCACTTAACTGGCAAGATTAATCGTCTAGTTAGGACCTGTTCATAAAAAAACCTGAAAAAACCTCGTTTTATCTTTAAAACTGCATTGCTTTAGTCTGCAGGTTTCCCTAAAATTGCCCGCCTGTAAAACGCCGGTGTAGCTCAGTTGGTAGAGCGCCTCACTTGTAATGAGGATGTCGTGGGTTCAACTCCTGTCACCGGCTCCAGTTTTTTTATCAACGGTAACGAATGTTGCGGTTGACAGTTGCGTTGTGCTCAAGCATTATACGCGGCTTGATTTTGGGAGGGGTTCCCGAGTGGCCAAAGGGGGCAGATTGTAAATCTGCTGGTTCTACCTTCGGAGGTTCGAATCCTCCCCCCTCCACCATTATTAGACTGAGTACAGGCTGGAGGCGTTGCCAGATTGCGGGTGTAGTTCAATGGTAGAACTTCAGCCTTCCAAGCTGAATACGTGGGTTCGATTCCCATCACCCGCTCCATATGTGTAGTGAGCGCGAAGGGTTTTGCTCATATAGCTCAGTCGGTA
>JAGLQT010000046.1 GCA_023136715.1 Gammaproteobacteria bacterium
CCATTACTGGAGAACCGAACAATAATGGCATCCACTTCGGTTTCGGCATTATTGCTCAGTGGGTCTTTGTATTGAATGTGAACCATTTCCCCCAGCGGGAAATCTGAAGGAGAGCTGGTGCTGAGAAACATGCCGCCTTCGGAGATGTCATGTGTTTTCATGGTTTGTGGTTCATTTTCCAGCAGCGTGAGACTGACGTCGATTTGAAGATTGTGTCGTATGTGCCTGCGATTGTTTTCACTCATAATAACCAGCCTTGTGTGTACTGTTTTCTAATCATAGCGTGCATTGAGGAAATAAAACAGGCTGTATAGGCTAAAGATTTTGGATTAATATTTCATTGAATAATGATTGGGTTAACTATGCGATTTATTACCGTCATATTATTAAGTGTATTATTTGCAGCGCAGCCAGTGCTGGCATCTGATCTTGTGCGAGAGAAACGCCTTGCGGAACAAACAGAAGAATTAATCTTTGATGGAGAGGTTGTTTACCTGGAAGGAGCGGGTCATGAGTTCATGAACGTGTATACCGAAACCGAAGAAGATGAAGTCAAAGGCGCCGTGATAATCCTGCATGGTCGCGGTTATCATCCTGACTGGAAGAGGGTAGCAAAACCTCTGCGGCTCGGCTTACCGGAAAAAGGCTGGACGACACTTTCCATGCAAATGCCGGTGCTGGATAAGCAGGCCAAGTATTACGATTATGTGCCAATTTTTCCAGAGGCATTTCCACGCATTGAAGCAGGCATTGATTTCCTGAAAGAAGAAGGTTACAAAAAAATCATATTGATTGCACACAGCTGTAGTGTGCATATGGTTATGGCCTGGCTGGATGCGAAAGCTTTTCGTGATATTGAGGCTTTTGTGGGTATAGGTATGGGTGCAACCGATTACCAGCAGCCAATGGCAAAACCATTGCCGCTGGATCAATTATCTATTCCTGTTCTGGATGTGTATGGCTCTGCGGAATATCCTGCGGTAGTCCACGGTGCAGCGCAGCGACTAGGCTTGATTAAGCAGGCGGGTAATAAAAAATCCAGACAAATCATGGTGCCCGAGGCAGATCATTATTTTACAGATCAGGATGAAGCGTTACTGGAAGAGGTAAGCAAATGGATGCAGGGGCTGTGAATCAAACCAAAAAAAAACGCACCGATAGTCAATTTGATCTTTTAAAACAAAAGCGTTTCCTGCCGTTCTTTGTTACCCAGTTTCTGGGTGCTTTTAATGATAATGTTTTTAAAAATGCGCTGATCATTCTCATCGCATTCCAGGGTGTGCAACTCAGCGAAGGCAGTGCCAATGTTGATTTCCTGACTAACATGAGTGCGGGCTTATTTATTCTCCCCTTCTTTTTGTTTTCAGCCACTGCTGGCCAGTGGATAGATAAAAACGAAAAGTCACAATCGATTCGATTTATTAAGTTAATGGAAATCGTAATAATGCTAGGCGCGGCTTATGCGTTTTATGTTGGTTCGCTTTATGCGTTGATCGCCCTGTTATTTTTAATGGGCACGCAGTCAACATTTTTTGGGCCAGCTAAATACAGTTATATTCCGCAACATCTGGATAATACCGAGCTGGTAGCGGGTAATGCGCTGGTGCAGATGGGTACCTTTGTAGCGATTCTTATTGGCACTATGATGGGCGGCATACTCATTGCCGGTGATGATGGCAGGCATTGGGTGGCAATAGCCATTGTTGTGCTTGCGGTGCTGGGCTATTTATCTAGCTGGTTTATTCCGCATACGCCATCGCTTGATTCAGGTTTAAAAATCAACTGGAATGCGTTTACCGAAACCTGGCGCAATATTG
>JAGLQT010000047.1 GCA_023136715.1 Gammaproteobacteria bacterium
CTATTACAAAATTTATAATTTGCCGATCCTGAATTTTGTATTCAGAACCGCAGGTGCAATTCCAATAGCGGGTAAACATGAAAATCCTGAACTCATGGAACAGGCATTTTCCAGAATAGAGCAGGCATTAAATAAGGGTGAGTTGGTCTGTATTTTTCCTGAAGGAAAACTAACTCGAAATGGAAAAATGAATAAATTCCGTCCCGGTGTCGAATGGGTTTTAGAAACCTCGCCTGTGCCAGTAATACCTATGGCCCTGAATGGTTTGTGGGGCAGCGCGTTTAGTCGACATCCATCAAATATTATTTTGAGGATTTTAAAAGGTATTCGTTCGAGTGTTAATTTGACAATAGCGCCATCGTTGAAAGCAGGGTCAGCGCAAGAGTTGCAGAAACAGGTTGAGCAGATTGTTACGGAATAACTATTCGAGTTATTCCGATTTTAGTTCCATGGCTATGGCCTTGATACCATTCTGTTGTAGCTGATCGATCTTGTCATACAGGTCATTGCTTTGGCTGTAAGGACCTATGCGTACCCTGTGCCAGGGTGTGCTGTTAACGGTGACGCTTTGAATGTGTGCCTGAAAACCGAGTAAGGCTAAACTGGCTTTGAGTTTCTCAGCATCGTTTTTGCTTTTAAATGAACCGGCCTGAAGAATGTATTTTTTGTTATCTTCAGTTGCGTTATCAGCAGAATGTTTTTTTGGCGGTTGTGTTTCTGAATCAGGTATAAAAACTTCCAGTTCTGGCAGAATAGTATAAAAGTTGAACTTGGGTTCTTTCCGTTCAGTAGACTCGTCTGTTTCCTGGTCGCTTTTGTCTGCAACGGCACTGGCTTTTTGTTTTATTTTTCCCAGTTCTTTTTGTACCGCAGCACCAAAGTCAGCCGACACATTCGGCTGCTTATCGAGGTAAACCAGTAAAGCAACAAATAATCCAATCACTAAACCAGCTAATAGCCAGACAAAGCCGGGTAACGGTTTTTTTTCGCGGCCATCCCCCCTGCCTTTGTAGTCAGCAGGCATTACATCGATTCCGGTGAGCTAACGCCGAGTAAGCTCAGGCCATTGTGGATGACTTGCTGGGTAGCACGAATCAGGTTCAGTCGAGCATCACGCACGGCGTCGTCTTCAACGATGAAATAATGCGCGTTGTAATAAGTGTGAAATAAATTCGCCAGTTCACGCAGATAGTGTACTAGTGAATGTGGTTCTGCATTGATTGCCGCTTTTTCAAGTACATCAGGGTAGGTCGCCAGCTTGGTGATCAACTCAGTCTCATGTGATTCGGTGAGTTCTGCTAAATGCTCATTGCCTTTTTCAATATCGTGCTGCAGGTTTTTTTCTTTCAGCTGGTTCAACACGCTGCATACACGTGCGTGTGCGTACTGAATATAGTAAACAGGATTGTCATTGCTTTGCGATTTAGCAAGATCAAGATCGAAGTCCATGTGCTGTTCACATTTGCGCATGACATAAAAGAAACGCGCCGCATCGTTACCGACTTCTTCGCGCAGTTCGCGCAGGGTAACGAATGATCCAGAACGTGTCGACATTTGCACACGTTTGCCACTACGATACAAAATTGCAAATTGAACCAGCAAAATATCGAGTTTGCTTTCATCTTCGCCGAGCGCCTTGATCGCGGCTTTAACGCGTGGCACATAACCGTGATGATCTGCGCCCCAGATATTAATCACGCGTTCGTAACCGCGCTGGAACTTGTCCATGTGGTAGGCGATGTCGGAAGCGAAATAAGTCGACTGGCCGTTGTCGCGAATAACCACGCGATCTTTTTCATCGCCAAAGCTGGTGGATCTGAACCAGAGCGCACCTTTTTCTTCGTAGATGTGTCCGGCAGCCTTCAGCTGTTCAACGGCGGTATTAATTAAATCGCGTTGTTCCAGTGATTTTTCAGAGTACCAGTATTCATAAGGCACGCCGAATTCTTCCAGGTCCTGGCGAATGTCAGCCAGAATGCTGTCGAGGCCGGCATTGAAAATAGTCAGGTAAGCCGCTTCGCCGAGCAAATCCTGCGCGCGTTCAATCAGGCCATCAATGTGTAATTCTTTATCGCCATCTTCAGCAGGCTCGTCGGGGTGAATATCGTGCATCACGGCATCAGCTTTGAAGACAAAAGCACCATCGTGCTCAGCCTTGAGCTGGCGCGCAATATCATAAATGTAGGCGTCGCTCTTGTAACCATTGCTGGGGAATTCAAGCTCGATACCGTGTTCCTGCAAATAACGCAGCCAGATACTGGTAGCGAGAATGTTCATCTGACGACCAGCATCATTCACATAATATTCACAATCAACATCGAAGCCAACGGCGCGCATTAATGATGCAACGGAAGCACCATAAGCGGCACCACGACCGTGACCGACGTGTAGCGGGCCAGTCGGGTTGGCAGAGACAAATTCAATCTGGACTTTTTTGCCGGCACCGATACTGGAACGGCCGAAGTCTTCATTCTGCGCCAGAATCATTTTGACTATGTTTTGAGACGTATCCGCAGAAATAAAGAAATTGATGAAACCGGGACCGGCAATTTCAGTTTTAACCAGCTCGTGATCTTCAGGCAGGGCATCGCAAATCGCCTGTGCCAGTTCGCGAGGTGGTTTGCCTGCGGCTTTCGCCAGAGTCAGGGCAACATTGCTGGCAAAATCACCGTGCGTCGCATCTTTGGTGCGGGTAACTTGAATCGTGGGCGAAACCGAATGGTCGAGCGTGCCGTTACTAATCAGGGTGTTGATTGCCTGTCTAATCAGGTCTTCAATTTTATGTTTCAAGTTATTGCCAGTGCGGTACTAAAAAAGATGGCCAATTTTACACGTTGATTGGCGTTTGTGTGGAGAACAGAGTTAAAAAGTATCGTAAGGATCAACATCAATCGACCAGCGAACCTGTTTGCTACTTTTCAACTGCTGTAGCTGGGGCAGCCATTGCCGTAACAGCTGATGCAGGGCCTTGCGGTCATTGGCCTGCAGCATGGTCTGGCTGCGGATGCGGCCGGCACGTTTTTCCATCGGCGCTGGCCAGGGGCCAAAGATTTCTACTTCTTTGGCGTTGTAGCTATTGGCCAGCTCCCGGGCTTCATTCATGAACAACATGCCCAGCTCTTTTTTGATCGCGCCGCAGCGTAGCAGAACCAGATGTTTGTGCGGCGGGAAGCCCGCCTGCTGCCGCTCGTGTAGCGCTGATACGGCGAATTTTTCATAGCCCTGATGCAGTAGCGTCTGTAGCAGCGGGTGATCGGGATGGTGGGTTTGAATCAGTACTTCACCGGGCTTCTCGGCGCGCCCGGCACGCCCAGAGACCTGGATAATTAGCTGGGCGAGATGTTCGGCGGCGCGAAAATCGGCGCTATATAAAGCCTGATCGGTGTCGAGCACGCCGACCAGGGTCACATTGGGGAAGTCATGCCCCTTGGCCAGCATCTGCGTGCCGACCAGTATGCTGGCACCGCCGGCGTGGGCCTGTTGCAGTTTATCTTCCAGCGCGCCTTTTCTACGCGTGGTGTCGCGGTCGATGCGATTGATGTGTACATCGGGAAAACGTTCGCTGAGAAAGTTTTCAATGCGCTCGGTGCCGGTGCCGATGGCCAGTAGCTCCTCGCTGCCGCAATCACCGCAGGTCGTCGGTGAGCGGGATTCCGCACCGCAGTGGTGACAATGTAACTGGTGCTTATGCTTGTGATACGTCATGTTCGCGTCGCAGCGTTTGCAGCGCGTCATCCAGCCGCAGTCGTGGCACATCAGCAGGGGCGAGAAACCACGACGGTTGAGAAACAGGATAACCTGGTTACCCTGTTTCAGGTGTTGATCAACCTTGTCGAGCAGGGCGGCAGACAAACCTTCCTGTATCGGCTGGCTGCACATATCGAGTAGTTTAATTCGGGTTTCAGACTGGCTGCGTGCACGTTTTTTCAGCGTGTGAATGTGGAAACGTTGTCGATTCACGTTGTGCAGGCTTTCCAGTGAAGG
>JAGLQT010000048.1 GCA_023136715.1 Gammaproteobacteria bacterium
TCGGCCCGGTGCTTACCCGGCTGGCGCTTAAACGAACACATCAAACCAAATAAGCATGAACACAACATCCTCAAGCAGCGCTTCAAAACGGGATAAAGACGTTCAACGCGTTATCCTGATCGAAGGTTCTGCAAACTTTGCGATGCTTCTGGCAAAACTCTGGGTCGGCATCACCACCGGCTCACTCGCAATTCTTGGTGATGCCATACATTCACTGACGGACATCGTTAACAACATCGTCGCCTGGTCTGTTGTTCGCCTGTCGAGCCTGCCACCCGATCGCGAACATCCTTATGGTCATCGCAAGTTTGAAACCCTGGCGGTTTTCTTTCTCGCGTCCCTGTTAACGGTACTCGCTTTCGAGCTTGCCCTTCATGCCATCCAAAAGGAAGACACCGAAGTTGTTACATCTTCATGGGAGCTGGGTATCATGCTCGGCGTACTAGCCATTAACATATCATTGGCAATATGGCAGCGTATGTGGGCGCAACGATTACAGTCAGATATTTTAATGGCCGATGCCAGCCACACCTTTGCCGACGTACTCACCACTATCGTCGTCATCCTCGGCTGGCAGTTATCTGCCATGGGTTATTTATGGTTAGACCGAGCCTGTGCACTGGCCGTTGCCGTGCTTATTTTTTATCTCGCCTACAGCCTGTTTAAAAAAGCTAAACCAATCCTTGTTGATGAGTTTGCCTTAGACCCTGAGTTGCTGACTAACACGATTCGCAATGTTGAAGGTGTTCAGCAGGTGAACAGGGTTCGTTCACGGTGGATCGGTTCAGATAAGGCGATTGATATTGTTATTTCTGTAGACGCTAAACTTTCTACCGATGAGTCGCATAAGATAGCAACGGAAATTGAATCTTTGATTGAGGACAGGTTTGGGGTGTCGGATATTTCTATTCATGTGGAACCGTTTGGCTCGTAATAATTTATTCGAAGGCAAATTGCCCCTACCAAAGTCGAAATCTGAGGCAGGTTATACAGGGAATCAATAAAGTAAATCACAAACAGCGCAATGCTAAAACACAATAGAGAGAATGACCGCTATCGGCCAGAAGCGGACATTGGGTATGTGAGCAGTGAACGTCTGCTATCAATCAGAAGCGGCCTTTATTAAGTTTTTACTCTGACCGCAGTCATATTTTTCTTGACCTTTGAAGATTTGATGATAATCTACTATTCAATAGATTACTTGAATAGTAGATTATCACTGTTTAAAAAAGTATCAAATCCCTTATTAAAGAGAAGCCTATGTCCATTTCAATCATTATCGCCGGTCTAATTACAGGCATGCTGCTGGGCATATTCGGAAGTGGTGGCTCCATCATCACCATGCCCGCATTACTCTATTTACTCAATGTAGAACCCAAGGCGGCCATTGCCATGAGTCTGGGCATTGTAGCGATTACCGCCACCATTACGGCCATGCAGCACTGGCGGCATGGCAATGTTAATCTCAGGATCACCGCCGTTTTCGGTCTGTTTGGTGTGGCGGGTACCTATGCCGGCGCACTTCTAGGTGTGATCACACCAGTAGTAATTCAGCTCAGTGTGTTTGCACTGGTGATGTACGCCGCTGCCTGGAAAATGCTTAAACCTCAGCCCCAACATAAATCTGTTGGGGCTGCCGTGGCGGATTGTCCTGATGGTTACTGCGATGATTTTGAGTATGGCCAAATTGCTATGCATGGCATTGCGGTCGGTATATTGACTGGTATTGTGGGTGTCGGTGGCGGTTTCTTAATTGTACCGGCTCTGGTGTTATTGTCCGGTCTTCCCATGAAAAAAGCCGTGGGTACTTCATTAAGCATTGTGGCACTTAAATCATTTGCCGGTTTTGCCGGATATGCAGGCTCAGTCACTATTGACTACCCAATGATGGCCACATTTACAGCCATTGCAATTGTCGGCAGCTTAGTCGGCAGCCAACTGGGACATCGCCTACCCGCAGATTTACTAAAACGTGGGTTTGGCGGTTTTCTGTTGCTTGTTGCCAGTTATATTTTATTCAAGAGCGTTCTGTTTAACTAAAGGAATTCATTCATGAATCATTTCACGCTAACCGTTTTATCCAATGATCCACCGGGAGGCCGTTGCATGCTTTATGCTCGTTACGCCGAAGAACTATCCCAGTCATTGGGTCTTAATGTACAAACTATCTATCCTGATGATAGTCATGAGCATAGTGCACCCGGTTTATTGATGGATAAGCAGTCAGTGACACCAGCAGATGGTGTCATTATCGATCCGAACGATATTTGCAATACCATCAAACAGATTGGGCTAGAGATAGCGGATATGACTGGATTGCGTAACAGACTGGATCTTCTGGTAGAAGAAACAATCGGGAAGATGTAAGTGATGAGTTTGAACGACTGTTATGTAGTGTAATCAGACACTAAAAGAAAACTCTATGAACGCCCGCTTTGGGTCGAAAGCAGTCATTACCAAAACATAAAAGGGTTACCGACCTACCCTGCTACCTTACGTTCAAATACTCCCTCTCCGATATATCATCCCATTTGGTTACCTGCTTGCGAAACTTATCATACGAATCATAAATTCGTTTTGCGGCTTTATTCTTGCCCGCCAATTCCAATACCACCTCTTCCGATAATGCTTTCAGTTTTTTCAAAACATCATCCGGTAAACGTCGAACATCGACTTTGTGTTTGTTGATCAAGGTATCCAGCGCGGCATTATTTTTCGCGGTGAACTCGGTGGACATATCCTGATTCACTACCTTACAGGCATTCATAACAATGCTCTGTAAATCTTTAGGTAAGGCTTCCAGTGCTTCTTTATTGATGATGGCTTCGAGCGTAGTGCCGGGCTCGTGCCAGCCGGGGTAGTAATAATATTTCGCAGCTTTGTGAAAACCGAAAGGCGAGGTCGTTGTATGGGCCAACCCATTCGGTGGCATCTAATGGCGCCAGATTTTAATGAGGTGAACAATTCCGCACCTGGCAGATTCACCGGTGTGCCACCTGCGCGGCGCAGGACTTCACCACCGAGACCGGGGATGCGCATTTTCAAACCTTTTAAATCTTCGACGCTGTTGATTTCTTTATTGAACCAGCCGGCCATCTGTACCATGGTGTTTCCGGCGGCAGCGGGTACGACACCAAAAGGTTCGTAAGTTTCTTTCCATAATTCCATGCCGCCACCGTGATACAACCAGGCGTTCATTTCCTGTCCATTCATACCAAAAGGCACGGTGGAGAAAAATTGGGCTTCTTCGACTTTACCTTTCCAGTAGTAAGCCGAGCCGTGTCCCATTTGTGCGGTGCCACGTGAGACGGCATCGAAGGTTTCCAGCGCAGGCACCAGTTCACCACCACCGTAGACTTTAACTTTGATACGACCGCCGGACATCTCGTTGATCAGTTTAGCGAGCTGGTTTGCACCGGTGCCGAGTACGGGGAAGTTTTTTGGCCAGGTGGTAACCATTTTCCATTTGATTACTTTCTTCGCACTGGCGATGGTGGGCGCAGCTAACGAACCTGCGGCGACACCACTGATGGCCGCTGTTTTTATAAAGTCACGACGTTTCATATTTTTATCCTTATTATTTTTTCACCGCGAAGACGCTGAGGCGCAGAGAAAAGCTTATTGTTTTATGTTAACAAATAAATTTATGCTGGCTGAAGATTAGCATATGAGATGACTAACCATTTTGACCCCTTGTACTCGAAGTTAACTTCGACCCGTGCATGCGCGCCACTACCTTCTAAGTTAGTCACAATACCTTCGCCAAACTTGCCGTGTGTAACTCGTTGACCTACGTGCAGGCCGCCAATGGTTTCGGTTTCCATCGAAGCCTGTGATGATGGCGAATACAAGGGCTGGCTAACCATCGGTTTGGCACGAACTTCATTGATCAGGTGCTCGGGGATTTCGCTAATAAAACGGGATGGCGATGGATACAAATCCTGTCCGTACAGGCGACGATGTTCGGTACAGGTCATCACCAGTTTTTGACGTGCACGGGTGATGCCGACATAACAAAGTCGACGCTCTTCTTCTAGCTTGCCCTCTTCTTCTAGCGAGCGTTGACTGGGGAACAGACCTTCTTCCAGCCCGACTAAAAATACCAGCGGGAATTCCAGGCCTTTGGCGCTGTGCAGGGTCATCATCTGTACACAGTCTTCCCAGGCATCAGCCTGACCTTCACCAGCTTCCAGTGCTGCATGGGTCAAAAATGCTGTCAGTTCGTCCATGCCTTCCAGTTCTTCGGCACTGGCATCAAATTCATAACCACGACCGGCGCTGACAAGCTCTTCGAGGTTTTCTACTTTCGCGTCAGCCTTCTCGGTTTTTTCTTTGCCGTAATGGTCGATCAGGCCGCTTTCGTGAATCACGTGTTCAATACGCTCGTACAACTCCAATTCTGCTGTATCAGCTGCCATGGTGTCGATGAGTTCGATAAACGCGCCCAATGCATTGGCGGCACGCGCTGTCAGTGCTTTTTCTTCGATTAAAGTTTGTGCTGCTGGCCACAGCGCGACATCACTGTCGCGAGCCATTTCACGAATTTTTTCTACGGTGCGGTCACCGATGCCACGTGTCGGCGTATTGACCACTCGCTCAAATGCGGCCATGTCGTTACGATTATTGATCAGGCGCAAATAGGCCAGCGCGTCTTTAATTTCTGCGCGATCAAAATAGCGTAAGCCACCATAGACACGATAAGGAATGCCTTCGCTGACAAATTTTTCCTCGAAGATGCGTGACTGTGCATTGGAACGGTAAAGGATAGCGATCTCTGATCGTGCGCCGCCGTCATCGACCCACTGCTTAATGTGGTCGAGTACATAACGGGCTTCGTCGTATTCGTGGAATGCATTGTAAAATTGAATCGGTTCGCCGTCTTCACCACTGGTCCAGAGTTTTTTGCCCATGCGACCGCTGTTGTTGTCGATGATGGCGTTGGCTGCTGAAAGTATGGTGGTGGTTGAACGGTAATTTTGCTCTAGCCTGACTACGTCGGCGGGTGTGAAATGCTTCTGGAACGAGTGGATATTTTCTACCTTCGCACCACGCCAGCCGTAAATTGCCTGGTCATCGTCACCGACAATAAAAACATGATTCTTGCTGCCCGCGAGGGTACGAATCAAGGCGTACTGAATGCTGTTGGTGTCCTGAAACTCATCAACCAGCAAATGGCGAAAACGGTTTTGATAATGCTGCTGCAATGATTCGTTATCGCGCACCAGTTCCAGCGTGCGTAATAACAGTTCGGCAAAATCAACCGCGCCAGCTTTTTCGCAGGCCGATTCATAAGCACTGTATATGCGCACCAGTTGTACATACAGCGGATTGTGCGAAGTATCGATATGTTTGGGGCGTTGGCCTTCGTCTTTTCTCGCATTGATAAATGCCTGCGCCTGTTTCGGCGGCCACCTGGCTTCATCCAGACCGAGACCTTTGAGGATGCGACGAATCATTCGGTACTGGTCATCGGAATCAAGAATCTGGAACGCCTGTGGTAAACCTGCTTCTTTCCAGTGCGATCTTAATAAACGATGCGCCAGTCCATGGAAGGTGCCGACCCACATGCCGGAGGCGGGTGTGCCCTGTAATTCTTCAACGCGCTTGCGCATTTCTGCGGCCGCCTTGTTGGTAAAGGTAACGGCAAAAATATTGTAGGCGGAAATATTCTCAACCTGGTTTAACCAGGCGATACGATGAACCAGCACACGGGTTTTGCCACTACCAGCACCAGCGAGCACCAGCATGTGCCCAGGGGCTGCCGTCACCGCTTCACGTTGAGCGTCGTTCAGGCCATCGAGAATATGTGAAACATCGGCTGTATCGGTTTGTATAAAACCGCTATCAAATTCTGACATCAGAACTGGCTCCGGCGAGCTTCAATGTGACAGTACAAAACCATTAGTCCTGAAATGAGAACAATAAAAAGAAAGCGCCAATGCCGCCTAATATCCAGGAAATCACCGGTGCACCCATAAATATGACCGCCTCATCACTAGCTAAACCAAGGAGAATAAATGCGCTAATTAATAAACTGGCACCACCAATGGCGACAGCATTACGTTGATTGCCGCGCTTTATTTCATCACGCAACTTCTGCATCTCGTGTAATTGCTTTTCCTGATCCTGGCCTTCAGCCGAATTTTTCAGCCCCTGATAAATCAGTGATGGCAATTCAGGCATCTTCTCAACGATGTAAGGTAAGTTTTCCTTAAAGCTGCGTAACATGGCTTTGGTGCCAACCTGTTCATCCATCCAGCGTTCAAGGAATGGCTTGGCAGTAGTCCACAAATCCAGGTCTGGATAAAGCTGTCGACCCAGACCTTCAATATTCAATAATGTTTTTTGCAGTAAGACTAACTGCGGTTGCACTTCCATATTAAAACGACGCGCGGTCTGGAATAGTCGCAACAACAATTGACCAAATGAAATGTCTTTTAGTGGCCGTTCAAAGATGGGTTCACAGACACTGCGGATAGCCGCCTCAAATTCATCAACACGTGTATGCGAAGGCACCCAACCAGATTCAACGTGTAGCTTAGCGACTTTATTATAATCGCGCTGAAAAAAGGCCAGGAAGTTTTCTGCCAGATAACGTTTATCAACGGGACTAAGGGTGCCAACAATTCCAAAATCAACAGCGATATATTTCGGCTTATCCGGATTTTCAATATCAACAAAAACATTGCCGGGATGCATATCTGCATGGAAAAAGTTATGGTTGAAGACCTGGGTGAAAAATATTTCCACACCCAATTCTGCCAACCTTTCCATGTTGGTATTGTTTTCTTTTAGCTGATCGATGTTACGAATTGGAACGCCATAAATTCGTTCCATCACCATCACGTTTTTACGCGTGTAATCCCAATGGACTTGCGGTACATACAGGTCGCTTGAGTTTTCAAAATTTCTGCGCAACTGACTGGCGTTCGCAGCTTCACGCATCAAGTCCATTTCATCAATAATGGTCTTCTCGTACTCCTCAACTACTTCAACCGGACGCAATCTGCGTATCTGCGAGGAATAACGTGCGGCCCATTCAGCAATAATAAAAAGCAATGAAATGTCGCGTTTTATTACCGGCAAAATATCAGGGCGCAACACTTTAACAACAACGTCTTCGCCACTCTTTAAACGTGCTCCATGAACCTGCGCCACTGAAGCCGAGGCAAGTGGATCTGCTTCAAAACTTTCGAATAATTCTTCCAGTGACTGGCCAAATGATTTCTCAATAATCTGTTTCGCTATTTTATTGGGGAAAGGTGGCACCGCATCCTGCAACATCTCTAACTCGTCAGCAATATCATCGGCCAGCAAATCTCGGCGCGTGGAGAGCATCTGGCCAAACTTGATAAAGACCGGCCCAAGATCTTCCAATGCTTGACGAATTCGCTCACCGCGTGGCGCGCGATCCGTTCGAAACCAGTTCCAGGGTAAAAAGTAAATAAGAAAGCGAAACGGACGAAGCAAGTGCGTTGCAAAAATAATATCATCCAGTCCATGCCTTGCTAGCACGTAATTGATTCGCATCAGGCGAAAAAATTGATTTGGTCCGATTAGTCTCATTATTCTCTACGTTGTTGGTTTCTTATTTGTTTTTTAATGTATCAAATCGTGCCTGAAAACGATCCAGCTGGTTTCGCAAAGCATCCACATCTTGATAGAATTTTTCCAGCTCGGGCTTACTCACTACATCCCGACTTTCTTCCTGAAGATATTCGGACACATCCGAGGCAACATCACTGGTCGACTGTCGTCCCCAGCTTATTATTTTTTTTGCCAGGCTGGATAAATGGTGCGCTGGTGCATCGCCGATAATTCTGGCCATGTATTCTTCCCAGTCAACTTCCATTTCTGAGAGAATTTTTTTGAAGCTTCGACCAAGGCGAACATCACCTTCAATCTCAACTTCACCTTTCAGCATTAGCGGTGCCACATCTTTGCTCATGCTCATTTTCAGCAGTGCCACTGGCGACCCTTTGAGCGTGGTATCCGCAGCAGCTTCATATTGCTCGACGACATCCATACCCGCCTGGTGTGGCAGGAAATACAGGGTTTTATCCACACCCGTTATTTCTACTGCAATCACCCGACCTTCAAGTTCGGCTATTTTTTCTGTGACTTCAGGATCCAGCGACAAATACCGATTAATCATGGCCTCCAGCCAGATAATTGATGTCTCGCTCACTGAGTTCAATGACATATTTAAAGTTTGAAGCCTTTATGCAAGGCGACAATTCCGCCTGTCATATTATGATAGGTGCAACGCTCGAAACCAGCATTTTCCATCATCACTTTCAATGTTGCCTGATCCGGATGCATACGAATAGATTCAGCAAGATAACGATAACTTTCTTCATCGTCAGCAATAATCTTGCCCATCAATGGCAATATTTTGAATGAGTAAACGTCGTAAACTTTATCCAGACCCGGTACCACGGGTTTGGAGAATTCCAGTATCAGCAAACGGCCACCGGGTTTGAGTACGCGGTGCATTTCTTTTAGTGCTTTGTCTTTATCGGTAACGTTACGCAACCCAAAAGCAATGGTGACACAATCAAAAGCGTTGTCTTCGAACGGTAATTCCTCGGCATTGGCTTCGACAAACTTCACATTGCCGGCAATACCTTTGTCAATGAGACGACGACGGCCCTGCTCCAGCATTGCCGGATTAATGTCAGAAATAATCACTTCACCGGTTGCACCAACCTGCTTTGACATCTGGATAGTTAAATCACCGGTACCGCCTGCAATATCGAGTGCATGCATGCCTTTCTTCAGGCCGGTGTGCGCCATGGCAATTTTTTTCCAGATGCGGTGCACACCAAATGACATGACGTCATTCATGATGTCGTACTTACTGGCGACCGAACTAAACACTTCCGCGACCAGACCTGCTTTTTTATCCGCATCAACCTGTTTGAAACCAAAATGTGTTTTATTGTCTGACATTGTTTTTCCTGAATGACTTTTTAGCGCTATACCTTGCGTTCGTGTCCCGCTTCTTTCAGGCGGTCTAAATAATTCTGCCACTTCGTTTCATAGTCGGTACCTAGTTCTAATAAATATTCCCAGGTATAAAGCCCCGTATCGTGCTCATCATCAAATATCAGCTTTAAGGCATAGTTACCCTGTGGCTCGATGCCTGTGATATTCACCTCCTCTTTATTAAGCTGAAGAATTTCCTGACCAGGACCATGACCGGTTACTTCTGCGGAAGGCGAATAGACCCTTAAATATTCACAGGGTAATTCATGAATTGTGCCGTCATCATAAGTTAGCTCAAGAACTCGACTTTTTTGATGCAAACTAATATCGGTTGGTTTTGCCATAGTGACTACTCGTGTGTTCTTTAAAGGATGTAACGGCTAAGATCTTCATCTTCGACCAGCTCGTTCAGGCTGTTATTTACATAGACTTCATCAATGATAACTTTTGTGCCCGACTTGTCCGGCGCATCATAAGAAATTTCATCCAGCAATCTTTCCATCACGGTGTGCAGACGACGAGCACCGATATTTTCAGATTTCTCATTCACGCTGGAGGCAATTTCAGCAATACGCTTTATACCATCATCAGTAAATTCTAATTCCACACCTTCAGTTTTCATCAACGCTTTGTATTGCACGGTCAATGCTGCATCCGGTTCGGTCAAGATTCGCTGAAAATCTTCTGCATTCAATGCATCCAGTTCGACGCGTATCGGTAAGCGACCCTGTAATTCTGGAATAAGGTCTGAGGGCTTGGACAGATGAAAAGCTCCTGAGGCGATAAATAAAATATGGTCAGTTTTGACCATGCCATATTTGGTGCTCACGGTGCAGCCTTCAACCAGCGGCAGCAAATCACGCTGCACGCCTTCACGCGAAACGTCACCACCACTACCCGAATCTGCGCGTTTGGCAACCTTGTCCAGCTCATCAAGAAAAACGATACCATTCTGCTCCGCATTTTCCACCGCTTTCGCCTTGATATCTTCTTCCTTGAGCAGCTTGCCTGCCTCTTCATCCAGCAATACTTTTCGCGCCTTCTCAATGCACATTTTATCGGTTTTCTTACGATCACTCGCCATATTCTGGAAAACGCCCTGCAACTGGCTGGTCATTTCTTCCATACCCGGTGGCGCCATAATTTCCACACCGACAGGTGAAGCCGAAACCTCGACTTCGATTTCTTTATCATCCAGATCACCGGCTCGAAGTTTTTCCCTGAATTTCTGGCGAGTACTCGATTCCTGCGCTTCCGGCTCACCAAACTCATTGCGAGCAGGTGGTAATAAAGCATCAAGAATACGCTCTTCCGCGGCGGCTTCTGCCAGATGTCTTACGTTTTTGACTTCCTGTTCACGCGCTGTTTTTACAGACATATCGACAAGATCACGGATAATCGAGTCAACTTCCCTGCCAACATAGCCCACTTCGGTAAACTTGGTCGCTTCAACCTTGATAAATGGTGCATTGGCCAAGTGCGCCAGACGACGCGCAATTTCAGTTTTACCCACACCGGTAGGGCCAATCATCAAAATATTCTTGGGTGTTATTTCATTACGCAGTTCCTGGTCGACCTGCATACGTCGCCAACGATTTCGCAGGGCAATGGCCACTGAACGCTTGGCATTTTGCTGGCCGATGATGTGCTTATCCAGTTCCTGTGCTATTTCGCGGGGTGTCATTTCAGACATATTTTCTTAACCTATAATTCGTTTTAGCGAGCGGCTTTATTGCTGCTCGGCGCCTAATTCTTCAATCGTGCGATTCTGGTTTGTGTAGATACAGATGTCACCGGCAATTGCCAGACTCTTTTCTACGATGTCACGCGCGGTCATCTCAGTGTTATCAAACAGGGCACGTGCTGCAGACTGGGCATAAGAGCCGCCCGATCCAATAGCAATTAAGTCATCGTGGGTGTCAATGACATCACCCGTACCGGAAACCAGCAGCGAGTGTTCATGATCGGCCACGATCAACATAGCTTCCAGCTTGCGCAACATGCGGTCTGTGCGCCAGTCTTTAGCCAGCTCAACGGCCGCGCGCTTTAAATGTCCGCTATGACGCTCCATCATGCCTTCAAATCTTTCCAGCAGGGTAAATGCATCCGCGGTTGCACCGGCAAAGCCCACTACCACTTTATCGTGATAGATTTTGCGAACTTTAGTGGCATTGCCCTTCATGACGGTATTACCCAGGGTTACCTGGCCGTCACCACCGACGACGACTTTGCCGCCTCGACGCACTGTAATAATGGTTGTACCGTGAAATGTCTCCACGTCAAAACTCCAATAATCTCAAAGATTGGTAATTTTACACGAAACGCTGACAGGAAAGGCTATTTGCGTGACCGAGGATGAGCCTTGTCATAAACCCCTGCTAGATGCTGGAAATCCAGATGGGTGTAGATTTGTGTGGTACTCAGATTGGCATGACCCAGCAATTCCTGCACGGCACGCAGGTCACCGGATGATTCCAGAATATGCGAGGCAAAGGAGTGCCTGAACATATGAGGATATGCATTGCTATCGAGGCCTTTCTTCAGGGCCCAATGTTTAAGCCGCATCTGCACACTTCGGTTACTGATACGTCTCCCCATTTTGCTCAGGAACAGAGCCTCTTCTTCCTGCTTAAGCAGCATAGTCCTGGCTTTCATCCAGAGCTTTAGCGCGGCCGCAGCTTTTTCCCCAAAGGGTATACGCCTTTGTTTATTGCCTTTACCGGTAACGCTGAGTATCTGCTGCTGCCAGTCAACATCGGCCAGATTCAAGCCGGTCAATTCTGATAGACGTAAACCGCAACCATATAATAATTCCAGCATGGCGTGATCTCTACGCGCTAATGGATCATCGTCAGAGGTTGTGAGTAAATTATTTAGCTGATCAACACCCAATGTTTCGGGCAGGCGTTTCGGTGATTTAGGTGCAGGTACACCATCTGCCGGATTATTTGCCAGGCCATGATGTCTACACAGGTAATTAAACAGACTACGAACGGCTGATAAACGCCGCTGCAAACTACGACCCGACAGGCCTTTGCGATGTTGCGCGGAAACAAAGCGCCTAACCAGGGCTTCATCAATACCCGCCCAGCTGGTTTGATCCTGCTCGAGACAGAACTGGCTGAAAGCCTGAAGGTCGCGCCGATAGGCAGATAAAGTATGTTTGGAATATTTGCGCTCGGATTCAAGATAAATAAAAAAACGATCTAACTGAATTTGCCATTCAGTCACACCCGTAGCCTGCGCTTTGCTCATGGGCTATTTTTCCAGATGCACTGCCAGCGCAGCACTCACCAGCTCGCCTATCTGGCTTAAAAATTCAGTACCCATGGAAGTCTGGAAACGATCAGCCTCACGACTACCCAATCCCAGCAAACCTAGCTCTGCACCCGCTACCAATGGAATAACCGCTGCTGATGCAATTTCCACGGCTTTATCACCAAACAGGAAGTTATTCTGCTCGGGTGAACTTCGACCACAAACTGGATTCTTCTGCTTGAGCATGGTTGAAAACTGGTTTAACTCCTGCGCATCAGTAGACACGAACAAGCCGGGGTGTTTTTCTGCCAGCTCGATGTTATCTGAAAATAATTTAATATCCGCAAATTCAGCTTTGAGTTCATTTTTTAATTCATCCAGCACAACACTAATAACATCAACCAGGTCATGCGCACCCAATAGATTGGTGGCTATGCGGTGCCGACTGTTTGCTAAACGCTCATTGACCCTTGCGATATCCATCAATTCGCACAAGTTGCTATCACCTGCTTTCAGTTTTTCTCGTAAAACACCAACCTGTCGCTCAATCAACGAAACGGCGCCCTCAGTTTGATGCGGCACTTCCAGTTCTGCTAGAAGCTCGGGGTGTTTTTGTAAAATATCCCCATGCTGTTTGAGCAAGCTGATTAACTGCAGCTCATCCGTTAATTTTTCTTCTTCTGCTGTTGTCTGCTGAGACCGTTCTGTTTGTGTTGTCACAATTCTATCTGCCCTTTATATACAGTTTCTGCCGGCCCCGTCATCATCAGATGCGTTCCCGCTCCCGGCCAATAAATAGTTAAATCTCCACCTCGTAACTCGACTTGTACTTGTTCATCGAGCAAGCGATTTTTAATTCCTACTGCAACCGCTGCACAAGCACCGGTTCCACAAGCCATGGTTTCACCCGCACCACGCTCGTAAACCCGCAATCGAATATTATCTCGGTCTTCGATTTCCATAAAACCGACATTAACCCGCTGTGGAAAACGTTCATGGCTTTCAATCGCCGCGCCTAAGGCTTGCACAGGCGCATCTTTTATCGAATCCACCAGTAAAACTACGTGCGGATTTCCTATAGATACAGCACCTATAGCATATTTCTCACCATTCACCACCAGTTCATGGTATTCCGGCGTGCCCTCAGCCTCAAATGGCAGGCTCGCTGGCTCAAAATTAGGCACACCCATATCGACGGTGACACGGCCATCAGCTTCCAGTTGCAGATGGATCAAACCACCCTTTGTTTCAACCGGAATGCTCCTGCTGTCAGTCATGCCCTGGTCAACAACGAATCGCGCAAAACAACGCGCACCATTACCGCATTGCTCCACTTCACCGCCATCCGCATTAAAAATACGATAGCAAAACTCTGCATCTTCTCTTTCGCTATTTTCTACCAGCAACAACTGATCACAACCGACACCAAAATGTCGATGCGAGATATGGCGTATTTGCTCTTTTGTTAAAGCAATCTTCTGGTTGATGACGTCAATAACGACGAAATCATTACCGATGCCTTGCATTTTTGTAAAATTTATTTGCATGCGTCTAGCATAACCACGGCACGGCTTTTGTGCCAGCCTAAAAACAAAAAAGGCCACTCTGTTACAGAGTGGCCTTTTGTTCAGCCTTATCTGGAATAACCAGACATGCTGCCTTATTTACCAGGTACGGTGCTCAGACCCAGTACTTCCCAGTCTTGCATACCACCACGATACCATTTGATTTTGTTTGCAGGGTAACCCATCTTCAACAGGCTCTTGATGTTGTTAGGAGATTGACCACACCACATACCATTACAGAACATCACCAAAGTCTTCGCTTTAGAGAAATCACGATCGTCATCATCACCTTCAACATTAAATTTATCTTCCATAATGTCTCCGATAGCAATCGGATCCGCTTTTGAAGCATTCAATTTAGTCCAGGGGATGTTGATTGAACCAGGAATCGTACCCTTCTTTGCCCAGTCTGGTGTACGTGAATCAATTACCAAAATAGTTTTATCACCATTAGCCATCTTTGTTAGATAATCCATCACTTCAAGCTCGGCGATAGTTTCTACGCCCGGGGCAAGAACCATTGGCTGAATACAAAATGGTGGACAGGGACGTGAAGTTTTCGCGAAATCCTGTTTGATGGTGTTTTTATTATTCTGGTTACGTGTAATCTTTGCTTTCTTTCCGTGATTAATTACTTCTACACTCATTACGCCTTTAGAAATGCCGACAGGTTTGTTTTCACCTTTTGCAAACACATTTGCTGAAAATGCAAAACTGGCGGCCACTAAAGATATTGTCATTGCTCTTATCATCATCTTTCTCCTACTTTTTGGTTTTGTTGTTTTTACTCTATTGTTGATTGTTTAAATAAACATTCAAAAATACTAATCACAATCTGGCTCCTCCTCTTCCTCTTCTTCTCCTTCACCACCTTCAGGTTTTTCACCGTCTTCCTTTTTGCTATCGTCTGTCGCCTCATCCGCAAATATAGCGCATTCCTTAATTGGCAGGCCAACACTTGCCTGTGCTGATATAAAAAACAACAATGAAAAGGTGATGATAACTATTTGCATTAGACGGTTCATAACCACTCCTGCTATACGTTTAAAACTAAACAAAATATTGAAGCGCTAATAGTACCTTTAAAACTATTTATTTTACAACCCGAAATTTTTTCCGGTGATGGCAGCTTTCTGCAAAACTCTTTGACATAAAACAGGCCAGGGTTTTTCGTTCTCCAGATTCAATGCTTGATACTTCATGCGGTATTGAACAATCATTGACTAAAATAGAACGTTTTTCTGGTTTGTAGCTATGATCGCCCCGCTGCTGATCACGGGTAATAAATTCACCACCTTGATAGACTGAATCTAAATGTAGTACTACGGTGGCAAAATAATCAGGGTTGCTGTCCTGATCAACATGTACACCAATATAATCATCCTTATGCAAAAGATTCCCCTGACAGCGACGCATGCAAAGCTCGTCTGTTCCCATGATCTGTTTATAAAAAGCCTTCATCTTAGGGCTCATTATAATATTAGCAATTTCTTCTGAATGATCATGTAGCGCTGTCGGTTTATCAACGTCATTATAAAAACGGCACACCCAAACGGAATGACCTTCACCGGCATCACCACCAACAATATGCTCATACTCGACTTCATTGAGCAAACTTTCGATTTGTTGCCACTCTTCACTGCTCAAAGGTAGCTCTGCTTCTTCAAACATGAGCGTACCTTGTTCATCAAATTGTTGTCGGGCATTCATTTCCACTAATCATCTCCAGCTAAGATTGATTCATCCGAAAATAACTGTGTCATGGTTTCACGTTGTCGAATAATCTGCGCACGATCACCATCGACCATAATCTCCGCCACTCGTGGCCGACTGTTGTAATTTGAGCTCATGCCAAAACCATAGGCTCCGGATGAACGTACCGCCAGATAATCGCCCTGTTGCAAAGCCAGTTCACGATCTTTTCCAAGGAAGTCACCAGTTTCACAAATAGGGCCAACCACATCATAGCTTTGAGTGCTTTCATTCTCTCTTGGAACCAAAGGCACTATTTCCTGCCAGGCACCATAAAGCGCTGGCCGCATTAAATCATTCATGGCCGCATCAACAATCGCAAAATTATGATCATCGCTATGCTTTAGATATAAAACTTCAGTGAGTAAAACACCTGCGTTGCCGGCAATCGCACGACCCGGCTCAATGATGATTTCAACATCACGGCCCTGCAAATGCTCAGCCAGTGCTTTGGATAATTCTGCAGGTTGTGGAGGTTGTTCATCACGATAGCAAATTCCCAGGCCACCACCTAAATCAAGATGCTGCAATACGATGCCTTCTTCTGCCAGTTGATCAACCAAGGCAAGCACTCGATCAAGAGCATCAACAAAAGGCGCCACCTCGGTCAATTGTGATCCTATGTGACAATCAATGCCAATAACATTAATGGCATCCATTGCCTGTGCTTTTTTGTAAACCGCCAGGGCTTGTTCGATAGCAATACCAAATTTATTTTCTTTCAGGCCAGTTGAAATATAAGGATGCGTTTTCGCATCCACGTCTGGATTAACGCGTAATGAAACCGGGGCTTTAATATTTTTCTGTGCCGCAATACTGGCGATCACTTCCAGCTCTGCTTCAGATTCAACATTAAAACAACGAATACCAACATCCATGGCTCGCTCAATTTCATCGGCTCTTTTGCCCACGCCAGAAAAAACCACTTTGTCAGCAGAGCCGCCTGCACGCAAGACACGTTCCAACTCACCCACTGAGACAATATCAAAACCCGAACCCAATTTTGCCAGCACATTTAATACCGCCAGGTTGGAATTTGCTTTTACTGCATAACAGACCAGATGCGGATGACCTTGCAAGGCATCATCAAAAGCTTTCCAGTGACGCTCCAACGTTGCCCTTGAATAAACATAACAGGGCGAACCCCATTCGGCGATATTCGCTTCGATATCTACATCTTCCGCAAACAGGCGGCCATTTCGATAATTAAAGTAATCCACGATCTACCCTCTCGTTATCCAACACTGTGTTTTCCACGGGTGCTTTTTTGCTCACTTTTGCTGGCTCTTCATCTGGCAAATACAGTGGGCCTGTTTTTCCGCATGCCGAAACAAGCAGCATTAACATTAAAGGCATTAATAAATGGTTCATCGTATTCTTCATGTTTTGTATTAAGGGCTGGATTATTGCAATATTCTGCTGACAGGCAAACCCTTAGTTAAGATGTTTGCCTGCCAGCCGTTATTTTATACCTTCATTAACCTTTACTGGAACCATTGCGCTTATGCCTGAACTTGATGCAATTGAACATGAAACTGGAAATAATCCCGATGCCGCTGTTATCTGGCTGCACGGCCTGGGTGCTAATGGTAATGACTTTGCAGGCATTGTACCGCAACTAAATTTACCCTCCGAGATTTCTATCCGTTTCATTTTCCCTCATGCGCCAGTTCGTCCTATTACTCTAAATCAGGGCTATCAGATGCCCGGCTGGTATGACCTGATCAGCCTGAATATCGATGATAAAGAAGATGAAGTCGGTATTAACGAGTCCAGTAATGCTATTCGTGATCTTTGCCAAAAACAGGAAACACTGGGTATCGCTTCTGAACGCATTATTCTGGCGGGTTTTTCGCAGGGCGGTGCTATCGCCCTACATTG
>JAGLQT010000049.1 GCA_023136715.1 Gammaproteobacteria bacterium
ACCCTAACTTTGCCGACTTAAGTCGGCAACGTCTGGAAAAATCAGGATATAACGTAAAATGGCATGAATACGCGATGCAGCACAATGTCTCTATGGAGGAAATTCAGGATATTCGAGATTGGTTAATTCAGAATCTTGGAGCATAAATTCTAAAGTTTTTCCCCATCACATGCTAATATCATTAGCACATCGTCTTTTTTGTGACCGTGTATATGACAGATAAAAATATCACTTTAAGCTTGGGCATCAAACCCGCCGAGCCTCTCTGGAAAATCGCACCAACCCGCGATGAGGATGGTAATCGCGCTGGCGATCTGCTGATGATCATTCCCAAACTCAAAACCAGACCCAAACATCATATACAAAAAACCCTGTCTGAAATCGAAGCTGCACTCAATCAGTTCAAACATCTAGTATTATTTGCCAATGTTGATATGAAACTAAATACCTTATGGGTTTCATTTAAGGCTGAACCCGGTATGTTTGCAGAAATCGCCGCCGCTTTGCAGTTACATGTTCCCGAAGCCATGGTGGTTGGAGATATGTATAATCCACTCAATAATAAATAACCATCAATTAATAATTTCGAGTTTTTTATGTCACAACACGCTTTAGATTTTAATGCCTACACAGAAATGAAAGAACTTATGGAAGAAGTGCTTCCTGAGCTACTCAAAACTTTTCTGGAATACATGCCCGAACAGCTCAACGACTTGAATAAAGCCATTAATGACAACAATGCTGATCTGCTTTTTGGCATTGCCCATCGCATGAAAAGCTCGAGCAACAGTTTAGGCGCTCTGGGTCTGGCCAAAACCTGTGAAAGTATCGAAATGATTGGCCGATCAGGAAGCGCTGATGGGGCCAGGGAAATCAGCAGCCAACTGGAACAACAGCTCAGTGAAGTACTGGAATTTTTTGAAACTGAATTGAAGGACCTGAGTTAATATCAACTCAAGCCCAGGCCAGGGCTAAATTCGTTTTCCGGCTTCAATCACCGCTTTGCGTACCTGCTCAGGCGCGGTACCGCCAATGTGATTACGTGAGGCCACGGAACCTTCCAAGGTCAGCACATCAAACACATCTTCAGCGATCATTGCCGAAAAACCCTGCAATTCATCAAGACTGAGATCACTAAGATCCAGTTCTTTTTCCAGCGCAACCGCCACTGCACTACCCACTACCTCATGTGCATCACGGAAAGGCAAGCCTTTACGAACCAGGTAATCAGCCAGGTCAGTCGCAGTTGAAAAACCCTGTTTCGCCGCTGCGTACATATTCGCATGCTTGCATTCAATGGCCGGAATCATATCGGCAAAGGCGCGCAATGAACCCCGTACTGTATCCAGGGTATCAAATAGTGGCTCCTTATCTTCCTGATTATCCTTGTTATAAGCCAGCGGCTGGGATTTCATCAAAGTCAGCAAGCTGATCAAATTCCCATTCACCCGCCCTGTCTTACCTCTTACCAGCTCGGGTACATCTGGATTTTTCTTCTGCGGCATGATCGACGAACCAGTACAAAAACGATCCGGCAGATCGATAAAATTAAACTGTGCCGATGACCAGATCACCAGCTCTTCCGACATACGCGACAGATGTGTCATCAACATCGCTGATGCCGCACAAAACTCGATGGCAAAATCACGATCACTGACGGCATCCAGCGAATTAGCCATGGGTCCGGTAAAACCCAGTTCTTTCGCAGAGAATTCTCTGTCGATAGGATAACTGGTTCCTGCCAGCGCCGCCGCGCCCAGTGGGCACATATTCATACGTTCACGGCAATCTTCATAACGTGAAACATCACGCGCGACCATTTCAAACCAGGCCAGCATATGGTGGCCAAAAGTCACCGGCTGCGCCACCTGCAAATGGGTAAAACCCGGCATGATGGTATCGGCTTCCTTTTCCGCCAGACCCAGCAAACCCTGCTGCAATCTTTTTGCTTCATTAATAACGTGTTCGATTTGTTCGCGCAGATAAAGGCGAATATCGGTAGCCACCTGATCATTACGCGACCTGCCAGTATGCAGGCGTTTGCCGGCATCACCAATAATGGCAGTTAAACGCGCTTCAATATTCATGTGCACATCTTCACGCGATACCGACCATTCGAACTCACCGGCCTCAATTTCCTGCTCAACCTGATCCAGACCTTTGAGAATCGCGGATAAATCATCATCAGACAATACCGCTACTTTGTTCAGCATGCGAGCGTGCGCTCTTGAGCCAGCAATATCCTGCCGATACATTCTCTGATCAAATTCCACCGATGCGGTAAATGCTTCAACAAAGGCATCCGTTTGTTCGCTAAATCTTCCGCCCCATGACTGATTTACTTTGGCTGTTTTTTTCTGATCTTTTGCGCTCATAATCTATAGTCTGCTTAATACGGTTTTTACGGGTTATATTATTACCCGGATAATAGTGCCCGGGTGACTCATAATGCGATTATATCAGGGATGCCAGAGCTAAATCCGCCCACAGGCGCAACTTTCTGAATCAAGCAGGCTTTTCGCTTGCAATCTGCCAACGCTCAACTATCTCTATTATGTATGAGTAATAATTTATCTTTTATCGATCTTGATCTTAGCGACACTGGGCTATTGCCCAATTTTTGTGACGTTAATGTAATATTTATGCTGGTTTTACTGGTTGAATTACTTGCACTTGTGCTGACATCAGCACCTGCTACCGTTAATTTCTGGGATCAACTGGCCTTTATTTCTATGTTGATGTTATGGATTGGCTTACTCAATGCCGCAGTACTTTGCCAGGCTCGCCGTTGGTTAAATTCCTTACCTACCCAAACCGGGGTTTTATTGAGCTTTATTTTAATGATGCTGGTCAGCTTATGCTTCAGCCTGATTGTTATCACCATTAATAATCAATTATTACTCGATAGCCTTACCTCTCCACTGGGCGATTATTTTCTAATTCGCATTATGCTTATCAGTGCCGTTATCTATGCCGTGCTATTACGTTATTTCTACGTCCAGCAACAATGGAAAATACACATTCAAGCACAGTCAAAAGCTGAGATACAGGCTCTACGCGCTCGCATCCGCCCGCATTTTTTATTCAACAGCATGAATACTATTGCCAGCCTTATTGCTTTTAGCCCAGAAAAAGCTGAAAAAGCCATTGTTGATTTATCTGATCTTTTTCGCGCCAGCTTGCGCGAACAAAATACCAACACACTTAATGATGAACTGACACTCACTAGAAGCTATCTTGATATCGAAACTTTACGTTTAGGCGAACGCCTGAACATCGACTGGAATGTTGATGAAAGTCTGGTTGAAACTGAAGTACCTGCCCTGTTTTTACAACCCCTGGTTGAAAATGCCATCTATCATGGTATTGAACCCTTAGCTGATGGCGGCACCATCTCAATTTCTGCAAGGCGAAAACACCGAAAACTTGAACTCTGTGTCAGCAATCCTTTAGGTGACGGCTCCATATCAAAACATGAAAGTAATCACATGGCTCAGGAAAACATCCGTCAACGACTTACATTGGTATATGGTAATGATGCGTCTTTTATTATCAAAGGAGATGATAAAACTTACACTGTTGTTTTAGAAATACCACTGGAAACTCCAAGTATTTAGTTCCATACTTTACCTATATTGCTTAGCCGTGTTATGCCACCTTCCATTTATGGATATATTGATATGAAAATTTTAATTGTTGATGACGAACAGTTGGCAAGACAGCGTTTATTGCATATGCTGTCATCTTTAAATGAGCACACTATCGTTGGTCAAGCCTCCAATGGTGAGCAAGCACTGACCCTGGCTCAAAACCTTAAGCCTGACCTGGTGTTTATGGATATTAGAATGCCAGGCATGGATGGGCTGGAATCGGCGGCTTATATAAACCAGTTAGAAAACCCTCCCGCCATTGTTTTCACCACGGCCTTTAGTGAACACGCCCTCAGCGCTTTTGACACCAATGCAGTTGGCTACTTACTCAAGCCTATAAAGCAGGAGCAACTTGATAATGCGATTCAATCAGCTAGTCGCTTAAATCGCGCTCAAATTACTCAACTTAAAAATAAAGAGAATCCGAATGCTCGCAGCAAAATCTGCGTAAAAATTCGTGGCACCTTAGAACTGGTTCCCATTGAAGATATTATTTATTTTAAAGCCGACCAAAAATATATAACGCTTCGTACTGAAGATCACGAATACCTGATCGAAGAATCACTGAAGGCTCTAGAAGCCGAGTTTGAAAATCGTTTTACACGTATACACAGAAATGCCCTGGTTGCTGAGCATTTTATTAATGGTCTGCAAAAAAATGATCTTGGGCATACCTGTCTAAGTTTCAAATATATCGACGACTTATTAGAAGTTAGTCGTCGTCACCTGCCCATGGTTAGAAAAATCCTTAAATCTACCAATAGTCAATCATCCTAATATTTTATATTAGCTGACAAAAACAAACCTGAATGAATTCCTGTCTCCCCCTACAAAATAAAACTATTTTAATTACTCGACCAGAAGCCTTAGCTGGCCCATTGCTACAACGCATTAAAGAAGCAGGCGGCATCGCGCAACATTATCCAGTAATTCGCATTAGCAATATTGAGGAAACTGCAACTCTGCTTTCCATTATTAATAATTTATCTACTTTTGATATTGCTATCTTTATTAGCCCTACCGCAGTTCAAAAAACTTTGGAGAAAATAAACCCTCTACCTAAACACCTCGTACTGGCTGTCATTGGTCGCAGCACAGAAAGCATGTTAAAAAAACAAGGCTACCAGGCTCAAATTATTCCTGATGACTTTAATTCTGAATCATTGCTTCAACAGCCCTCGCTTCAACAAGATAAAATTGTTGATAAATCGATTGTTATATTTCGCGGTGTTGGTGGCCGTGACTTACTCAGTAACACATTGACTCAACGCGGCGCAAAAGTCACTTATGCTGAAATCTATCGGCGTGAAAAAAACCCTCTAACTTCGCTCAATCACGAACAACTAAAGTCTCTTGATGCGCTGACAGTCACCAGCAATGAAGGCTTGCAAAATTTATTTGATCTCACCGATGATAAATCATGCCTTACTAAATTACCCATCATTGTTCCCGGTCATCGTGCACAGCAACTAGCAGAAAGTCTTGGTTTTAGTCATATTATTCAGGCCAGCAATGCCACCGATGATGCCTGCCTGGAATCACTGATCAAGCATTTTTCAGTATGATGCAATAACTGGCCATTTCTGAGATAATCAACAAACACTATCGTTCTTATGGATAATTAATTATGGCTCGCTTCATCACGCTTATCCTTATCATCATCGCTGCAGTCTCCAGCTTTTTTATGTATAAAGTTCAGGATGTCGGCTATCTTACTGCTGGCCTCGGTGATTACACATTTGAAACTACATTACTGATGGCTGGAGGTGCCTTACTGCTAGGTATATTTGCTCTACTTCTTATATTTAAACTTGCCTCCTTGCTACATAAAATTATTCTTTTTTTTGGTGCCAGCCGCAAAGTACGTCTTCTTGAAAAGGCCCGTTCTGCACTTTCTCATGGATTGATTGATCTCGCCGAAGGTCGTTTTGCCGAAGCTGAAAAACTCTTGCTTAAACAGGTCAAGCACAGTGATAATTTATTACTGACTTATCTTTCCGCTGCTCGTGCCGCACAACAACAGGGAGAACATGAACGTCGCGATGATTATTTACGTAAGGCTCATGAAGCTACACCCGCCGCTGAAATTGCCATTGGTCTAACCAAGGCCGAGCTTCAACTTGCTCATGGACAATACGAGCAGGCGCTGGCAAATTTAACACATCTCTATGAACTCGCACCCAAGCATGCTTATGTGCTCAAGTTACTGCTAAAAACTTATCGTCATCTTGCGGACTGGAAAAATATTCAAATCTTACTTATTGATGTTAAGAAGCCGCAACTATTATCCAAAGAAAAAATTCGTGATCTTGAGTTAGAAACATGGCGTGGCTTATTGAGTGATCAATCTCATTGCAAAGAGCTTAGCTCCCTGACCACCATCTGGTATAAATTACCCGATGCACTTAAATCTGATACTAAACTTGTCGAATATTATGCGCTTTTACTTTTAGATTTAAACGTTGTGAACCGAGCTGAACAGGTCTTACGTGACTACCTTAATTCAAACTGGTCTGAGTCGGCCGTCGTGCTTTATTCCGAACTGGATGTGGAAATTGATAATCTGGAACTAGAACAGGTTGAATCCTGGCTGCAGGAACATCAACATAATGCTTATCTTCTACTTGCCCTGGGTAAGCGCTGTCTTAGTAAGAAACTATGGGGTAAGGCTCGTCACCATTTAGAAGCAAGTCTTTCTATTCATGCCATGCCGGAAACATATTTAAAACTGGCAAAACTACTTGAACAACATATGGATGAGGCCCGGCTGGCACAAACTTATTACCAAAAAGGCCTGGAATGTTTAGCCGGAGAAAAACATCATGAAACTGAGACTGGCTTAGCTCATCATAATAATGAAAAACCAGTCTTAAAAGTTATTCAATCAGAAGGTGTTTAAGCGTTAGGCTTTTGAATGCCCATGGCTTTTAGTGCATCATCGGAATACTCAAACGAGTCAGAATAAATCTGCGTTTCAGGCAATCCTCTGGCATAAAAAGCATCCATGCCTGCTTTAACCATAGCTGGTGGACCACTCAAATAAACGTCGTAACCGGACAAATTTGAATACTCTTCTAACACTGCTTCACTGACATGTCCTGTTTTTCCCTGCCAATCGTCACTTTCTTCAGGTTGCGATAACACGGCTGTGTACTTCAGTTTTTTGTGTTGTGAAAGCCATTTCTTTACCATTTCATCCATATATAAGTCACGCAATGCGCGCACACCACAGAATAGATGAATAGGTTGCTCAAAACCAATCTTAAATGCATGCTCTAGCATGCCCTTCAAAGGAGCAAAGCCGGTACCACCACCAACCATAATAATAGGGCGATTCGATTCTTCGCGTAAATAATAGCTACCTAACGGTCCTTCAATTTTCAGTAAAGTTTTTTCCTTCATTCCTTTAAAAACAAAATCGCCAAAATGTCCATCAGGCACATGGCGAATATGCAGCTCGATCAATTCATCATCGTGTGGTGCATTGGCAATGGAAAAAGCGCGGCGCTTGCCATCTTTGAGAATAATCTCAAGATACTGGCCTGCCAAAAATTGCATGCGTTCATTTTCCGGCAATTTCAACTCAATTTTCATAATATCGTGCGTTAATAATTCCATTTTCTCAACACGACAAGGCAAGGTCTTCACCTCAATATCCTGACTTTTAGTTATTTCTGTTACCGCAATTTCAAGATCAGAGCAGGCTAGAGACTGACAAAATAATGCCTTGCCTTCATCATAAAGATCCTTGGCGCCCGCTTTCAAGGCACCTTCTTCATATCTCACTTCACCTGAGATAAGATCACCCGCACAATTACCACATGCACCATTACGGCAACCATAGGGCAAACCAATACCCTGACGCAGTGCAGCATCAAGTACGGTTTCATTTTCTTCTACGGTAAATTCGTGCCCAGATGACGGCACTGATACGCGATAACTCATGTAATATTGTCGTCCAGTAATCTCTAAATGATAAACGCTCTCATTTTACTTTTATTTTAGTATAAAAGAAAACACTTATAATGCTTTGCTTTGCAATAACAGCAACCAGGACAATAATCATGGCTCAACTCAAAGTTTTCAGCACCGGCATTTGCCCCATTTGTGACAAAACCAAACACTTACTCAAAAAATGGGGCATTGCCTACGAAGAAGTACGCATCGATACCGACATGGAGGGTCGTCGTGAGTTTCTTGATGTCACCAATGGTGCTCGCACCGTACCCCAAATTACTATCAATGGAAAATGGATTGGCAGTTTCAGCGAACTGACAGAATTACACATGGATGACGAGCTTGACCATTTGATGGAATAATTAGACATGTTTACTTAAGTAATAACAATGATATTTTTCAACAGATAATTATCTTCTACTCAGCATAATTCCCTTCTAGCTGCTAAGCTTTTTATAATTATGGAAAGTAAAATCCTTCAATCAGTTGTCAATATTACCAAGCAGCGTGATCTCGATTCTATGGAATCAAGTCTCGTTGTTACGCTGGCAGAATTATTGCCGGTAACTAACATCTCTATTCTAAAGGTCATAAAGGAAAACAATATCGTCTGTGCTGAAGAGGTTGTTAATCTCTCCATTAACAATGAAAAGAATGATCCTTTTTCATGGGGTGTAGAATCAAACATTATTGTTACCGACAAATATTTTGATGCCTGTATCAATAATTCTGAAATTATCACTTACAAACATAAAAAACATTTTACTCGCCATTTATTCCCAATCAATGACGATTCTCAATCTATAGGATGTCTTCTTATTGACAGCTATGAAGACCTTTCTACTCACATGAGTCTGATCGAAGGTTTTGCAAAAATTTACGAAAATTATATGATTGTCTTTAATGAAAGTGAAAGAGACAAGTTAACAGGGCTTTTCAACCGACGAACATTTGATAATAAACTATTAAAGCTACTTAAATCACAGAAACACCGAAAACTGCAGCAGGAAATCCACTCACAATTTAAAGATCGCCGTCACAAAGATCATAATGATACTGCATGGCTTATCATGATAGATATTGATCACTTCAAGCGAGTAAATGATAGCTACGGACACATTTTTGGAGATGAGGTTATATTAACTATTTCACAAAAAATGAAGTCCTGTTTCAGAAGCTCAGATTTATTGTTTCGTATGGGTGGTGAGGAATTCGTTATTTTGCTTGAACCAGTTCCGAAAAATGTTGCAGAGAGGCTCATTGATCACCTTCGAAAAACTATTGCAAAACATCAATTTTCACAAATTGGCACCGTCACTGTTAGTACAGGCTACACTAGAATTACCGAAAAGGATTACCCCCCTATCGTGTTGGAAAATGCCGACAAAGCTCTTTACTATGCTAAAGATCACGGGCGTAACTGTTCATACAATTATGAAACATTAGTGGAAAAGGGAGAAATCATACCGCCTAAAAAAGGCGGGGCAGTTGATCTATTTTGACCATCTTTCTGAAATACTGAATTAATCCAGCCCCAGTTCTCCCCAAATTTCATCAACCCGCTGTTTTACATTTTCATCCATAATGATAGGTGTTCCCCATTCGCGGTCTGTTTCACCGGGCCATTTATTGGTAGCATCAATGCCTGCTTTTGAACCGAGACCGGAAACAGGCGAGGCAAAATCAAGATAGTCGATGGGCGTGTTTTCAATCAGGGTGAAATCACGTACCGGATCAACGCGGGTTGTCATCGCCCAGATGACATCATTCCAGTCACGCGTATTAACATCATCATCGACCACAATGACAAATTTCGTGTACATGAACTGTCGCAAGAAAGACCAGACACCCATCATCACGCGTTTGGCGTGGCCGGGATATTGTTTTTTCATACTCACCACAGCCATTCGGTAGGAACAACCTTCTGGTGGCAGGTAAAAATCGACAATTTCAGGAAACTGTTTTTGCAAGATAGGAACAAAGACTTCGTTGAGTGCGACGCCTAATACAGCTGGTTCATCAGGGGGACGGCCAGTGTAAGTGCTATGATAAATTGGATCTTTGCGATGCGTTATACGTTCAACAGTAAAGACCGGGAAACTTTCAACTTCGTTGTAATAACCGGTGTGATCACCAAACGGACCCTCTTCGGCTTCTTCATCGGGATAAATAAAACCTTCGAGCACATATTCAGCTGATGCTGGTACCTGTAGATCGCTGAGGCCACATTTAACTACTTCGGTTTTACTGCCACGCAATAAACCTGCGAAACCATATTCAGACAAGGCATCAGGCACAGGCGTAACTGCTGCTAAAATAGTTGCCGGATCAGCGCCCAAAGCAACTGCTATTGGAAACGCTTCGCCGGGATGTTTTTGCTGCCAGTCGCGATAATCCAGAGCGCCACCACGATGAGACAACCAGCGCATAATCACTTTATTCTTGGCGATAACCTGCTGGCGATAAATACCTAAATTCTGTCTTTCTTTTTCCGTACCCCTGGTAACAACCAGTCCCCAGGTAATCAGCGGTGCGGCATCGCCCGGCCAGCAGGTTTGCACGGGTATGTTCGCTAAATCAACAGCATCGCCTTCTACAACAACATCCTGACAAGGTGCTTTTTTGATTTCTTTCGGTGCCATATTCAACACCTGTTTGAATACGGGCAGTTTATCCCATGCATCTTTCATGCCTTTGGGTGGTTCGGGTTCTTTTAAAAAGGCGAGTAGCTTCCCAACTTCGCGCAAGGCTTCTACATTTTCTTCGCCCATCCCCATGGCAACACGTTTTGGCGTACCAAATAAATTAGCCAGTATGGGAACCGTTGAGTTTTTTACATTTTCAAAAAG
>JAGLQT010000005.1 GCA_023136715.1 Gammaproteobacteria bacterium
TAATTGTAACCTGTTTACTGGTTGCTGGCGTATCCGCCTGCTCGTTCCCTGCCAAACGTAAACCTGCCCATTCTCCGGCAGAAACTGAACAAACCGCAGTTCAGCAAGGCGCAGACAATGAAGTAATTGGGGAAACAGCGGAACCTCTGGTCGCAAACACCGAAAGCTCCGAGCAGAAACACAGCACTATCCGCATAAAGGCAAGCCACCCGCGCCAATACACCGTGAAAAAAGGCGACACCCTGTGGGATATTTCTAGTCAGTTTCTGAGAGACCCCTGGTACTGGCCTGAAATCTGGCACAAAAATCGCCAGGTTCAAAACCCGCATTTAATTTACCCCGGTGATGTACTGACGCTTATTTACATTAATGGACGACCACAAATTGCCGTTGATTCAACAGCTCAACAAAAAATTACACACACCACACGCACTACAGAAACGAGTGAAGGCCCTCTACGCGTGGTAAAACTCACCCCGAGCATCCGCAAACAAGGCTTAGATGCTAGCGTGATTACTATTCCGGGTGACGCTATACGCCAATTCCTGACCAAACCTCGCGTTGTCACAAAAGAAGAACTAGATGCCGCTCCTTATATCTTAGCCAGTGATGACAACCATTTGATCATGGGTCAGGACAACACTATTTACGTTCGTGGCGAACTGGACAAGGAGCGTGTCCGTTTCACCGTTTTCCGCCCTGGCGATGAATTAGTTGACCCTGAAAGCAAAGAAGTACTTGGTTACGAGGCAGTCTACGCAGGTGAAGCCTATATAAAAAAATATGGTGACCCTGCCATTGGAACACTCACTTCCACTGAACGAGAAGTGCTAATTGGCGACCGTTTATTAGCCGTCGATAAAGGCAAGATTGATAACGTTTATTACCCTCGCGCACCTGATCATGAGGTGACGGGGCAAGTCATTTCTCTATTCGACGCCCTGTTCGGAATTGCCAAGTTTCAGGTCGCGGTTATTAATCGTGGCAGCCGCGATGGTCTTGAAGTTGGCCATTTATTAGAAACACATTCAGCTGGAGACACCGTCAGAGATCGCTATAATCTCAGAGAACAAGGCAATATTGATCTGCCCGATAAGCATAGTGGCTTGATGATGGTCTTCCGCATCTTTGATAAAGTGAGTTATGGCCTGATCTTAGAGTCGACTCTCGCCATTAATAATCACGACGTTGTTTCTTCTCCAGAATAACTCAATACATAGCGGGATGCTTTGTCAGGGATGACTGATGTTAAAAACTGGCTGCTCTTGCTTCGTGCCGAAGGTCTCGGCGCTGTCGGCTTTCACAAGCTGCTAATTGCATTCGAGCAACCTGAAAAAATTCTGGCAGCCAACAGCTCGAAGCTATCCGAGCTTGGATTTAACAAACAAACCATTACAGCCATTCAGCAAGCCGACCCTGGTGCGATTCGAGCCGATATTGAATGGGTCGAATCTTCAGACAATCACCATATTATCACCCTGTTCGACCCGCAATACCCTCAACAATTAAAAACCATCAACCAGCCGCCGCCTGTCCTATTTGTACGCGGCGATCCTGATTACCTGCGTCAACCACAGCTAGCCATGGTGGGTAGCCGCAACCCAACTGCTGCGGGCAAGCGGACAGCCTCTGATTTTGCCAAACACCTTTCTAATTCAGGAATCACCATCACTAGCGGCCTGGCTCGTGGCATCGATGGCGCTAGTCATCAGGGAGCACTACAGGAAATTGCCGGTACAGTAGCACTTGTCGCCCACGGTCTGGATATTGTCTACCCCGCTACACATCGGGCTCTGGCTGAAGATATTTCAAACCACGGCGCCGTGGTTTCTGAAGTACCTATTGGCACAGAGCCACACCGCGGCCTTTTCCCACGTCGCAATCGTATTATCAGCGGCCTGTCACTGGGCGCACTGGTCGTTGAAGCAGCTCTCAAAAGCGGCTCATTGATTACCGCTAAACACGCACTGGAACAAAGCCGTGAGGTTTTTGCCATCCCCGGCTCTATCCACAACCCATTAGCCAAAGGCTGCCATCAATTAATACGTCAAGGCGCCAAGCTGGTGGAGTCCGCTGAAGATATTATCGAGGAGCTACTACCCCACCTACCCACAGGCATCACACCTTCGGCAAAAACACTAAATAATGAGAAAAATGAGCAGATACTTGACCCCGATCACCAAAAACTGCTCAAATGCCTCCAATATGAAGCCGTTGCCATTGATGAACTGGTCAATAGTAGTGGTTTTTCAGCGGCCGAAGTGGCTTCCATGCTATTAATCATGGAACTCGAAGGCAGCGTTGTGAATGAAGGCGGCCGGTATACACGCATTAAATAGTCACCTACAGAATCACACTATATATATATAACAAGTGGACAAATTAAGAATTATGTTGATCAAACAATCCGTCGTCGATGTGCTGATGTTTCTTTTTGAAGAATATCTGGGTGACAGCAATGAATCCATGGACGAGCGCAATAACATGCAAGTTCGTCTTGAAGAAGTGGGCTTTCAACATCAGGAAATTGATCAGGCTTTTAACTGGCTGGAAGATTTGGCGACACTTCGCGAAGGCAAAGATTACATGCTGGCCAACACGAACAGCATCCGTATTTTTAGCGACTTTGAGAAAAATATTCTGGATCAAGAGTCAATCGGCTTTCTCATGTATTTAGAGCAGTCTGATATTCTCACACCGATTACACGTGAACTAGTTCTCGACCGTATCATGGCGCTTGACCACCCACTGGATATAGAACAGCTCAAATGGATCGTCATGATTGTACTTCACACTCACCCCGGCGAAGAAAATGCCTTCGCCTGGATGGAAGGTTTAGTATTCAATGAAGTTGCCGACTACATCCAGTAATCGCTGAACCCCTAATTAACCAACTGCGTAGCATCTCGAATGAGCAAAAACCTTGTTATTGTTGAGTCCCCTGCAAAAGCAAAAACCATAGAAAAATATTTAGGCAAGGACTTTAAAGTTCTCGCATCCTATGGCCATGTCCGTGACCTCATTCCTAAAGAGGGTGCTGTTGATACCGAGCATGACTTCGAAATGAAGTACCAGCTCATCGAGCGCAATGAAAAACACGTCGACAAAATCATCAAGTTTTTAGAGAAAGCCGACAACCTCTATCTCGCGACCGATTTGGACCGCGAGGGGGAAGCCATTTCATGGCATCTGTTTGAACTCCTCAAAGAAAAAGGTCTGCTTGATAATATCAATGTATCTCGTGTTGCCTTTAACGAGGTAACCAAACGCGCGATTAAAGAAGCCATCGCTTCACCGCGCGAATTATCCACCAACCTGGTCAATGCTTACCTGGCCAGACGCGCACTCGATTATCTGGTTGGTTTCAACCTGTCACCACTGCTTTGGAAAAAAGTACAGCGTGGTTTATCGGCCGGTCGCGTACAAAGTCCGGCATTACGTTTAATAGTTGAACGCGAAATAGAAATAGAAGAATTCAATCCCCAGGAATACTGGACCATCGAAGCTGACGTTGCCAAAGGCAAACAGCAGTTCCTCGGCAAGCTGAATTTATACAAAAACGATAAAATAAAACAGTTCAGTATCACCGATGAAGCCGGTGCCACCGAAGCGCGTAACACCTTATTAGCAGCGGCAAACGGCGAACTCTCCATCGACAAAATCGAGAAGAAACAACGCAAACGTAATCCATCACCACCATTTACCACTTCGACCATGCAACAGGAAGCCGCGCGCAAGCTGCGCTTCACGACGCAGCGCACCATGCGCACCGCGCAGAATTTATATGAAGGCATCAACATCGGCGGCGAAACCGTGGGTTTGATCACCTACATGCGTACCGACTCTTTGATGCTGGCTAACGAAGCGCTCGAAGAAATTCGCGGTTTAATCAACGACCGTTACGGCAAAGATAATCTTCCCGATGAAGCGCGCATTTTCAAAAACAAATCAAAAAATGC
>JAGLQT010000050.1 GCA_023136715.1 Gammaproteobacteria bacterium
ACTTCATGCTGAACACGTTTAAGTTCACCTTGTAACTCAAGCTGCTGTATAAAATCCCGTAGATCAGTGTATTTCATCTTTACGGGGTCTGTTTTATGTGTCGATATTAGTGGCGGACAGTGCGTTGCTTTCAATAAATTCGCGACGCGGCTCAACGTTATCACCCATTAATGTGGTAAATACTTCATCAGCCGCAACAGCATCTTCAATTCGAACCTGCAACATACGACGCGTTTCAGGATTCATCGTAGTATCCCAAAGTTGATCGGGGTTCATTTCACCCAAACCTTTATAGCGTTGAATATTTAATCCCTTACGTGCTTGTCCCATAAGCCATTCCATCACTTCAACAAAAGTTGTCACAGCACATTGTTTATCATTTCGTTCAACGTAAGCATCTTCACCCAACAAAGCATCGAGCTTGTCTCCCATGCTAGCTATTTGCCTGTAATCGCTTGAAGTGAAAAACTCTTCAGTAAGCGGGTAGCTATGATCAAGTCCATGCAATTGACGAATTATTTCTAATACTGGTTTTCCATCATCATCCTTGCTCATTTCATTTCGATAATAAACACCTGATAACTCATATTTCTTCAATGAAATCAATATGTTATTAGCATATTCCTGTAATCTATCAGGATTTGAAATATCTTCCTGCTGAACACCACGCAGGTTAATCATTTCATTCAGAATGTTCTCATCCACTCTTCTGGATAAACGCTGAATTGAGGATTTCGCTAGCAAATAACTACGCGCCAGATCTTCCAGCGCAGTATCAGATAATGCTGGTGCCTCTTTGTTTACAAATAGCTTTGATCCATCCAGCGCTAACTGCAACAGATGCGCATTTAATTCATCATCATCTTTAACGTAGCGCTCCTGTTTTCCTTTTTTCACTTTGTACAAAGGAGGCTGGGCAATATAGATATGACCTCGTTCGACCAACTCCTTCATCTGACGATAAAAGAATGTCAATAATAAAGTACGAATATGGGAGCCATCGACATCCGCATCGGTCATGATAATGATGTGGTGATAACGCAATTTATCAGGGTTATATTCATCCTTGCCGATACCACAGCCCAATGCAGTAATTAATGTGCCCACTTCGGCAGAAGAAATCATTTTATCGAAACGTGCTTTCTCAACGTTTAGGATTTTACCTTTGAGCGGCAAAATCGCCTGCGTTTTCCTGGAACGCCCCTGTTTTGCGGAACCGCCCGCAGAGTCCCCTTCCACTAAATACAGTTCACATAAGCTGGGATCTTTTTCCTGGCAATCTGCTAATTTTCCCGGCAGACCTGCAATATCCAGTGCTCCTTTACGGCGTGTCATTTCGCGTGCTTTTTTAGCGGCTTCACGAGCACGGGCAGCATCCACAATTTTAGCAGTGATCACTTTGGCTTCGGCCGGTCTTTCCATCAGGAATTCCTGAAGTTTCTCAGCCATTGTTGATTCAACAATACCCTTCACTTCAGAAGAAACTAATTTATCTTTAGTTTGTGATGAGAACTTAGGATCGGGGACTTTTACCGATAACACTGCGGTCAAACCTTCACGCGCATCATCACCCGTTACACTCACCTTATTTTTAGCAGCAACACCCTCTTTTTCCATGTATTGATTCAAACTTCGAGTCAATGCACCTCTAAAACCAGCAATATGGGTACCACCATCTTTCTGTGGAATATTATTAGTGAAAGGGTAAATATTTTCCTGATAGGAGTCATTCCATTGCAGCGCGACTTCAACGACCACATCATCCTTCTCTGCAGTGAAATGAATAACTGTTTCGTGTGCTGGCGTCTTATTTTTATTCAGATGTTCAACAAATGACTGAATACCACCCTTGTATTCAAAAACATCTTCTTTTCCGCTACTCTCTTCTTTAAGTACAATCCGAACACCCGAGTTCAAAAAAGAAAGTTCACGTAATCGTTTTGCAAGGATATCGTAGTGATACTCAATATTTCTAAATACATCAACACTGGCCCAGAAGCGTAATTCTGTACCTGTTTTATCTGTTTTCCCAATAACTTTCAGAGGAGAGACAGGGTCACCCATTGAATATTCCTGCTGATGGACTTCACCACCACGTTGAATAGTCAGCGTCATTTTCTCAGACAAGGCATTAACAACAGAAACACCTACACCATGCAGTCCACCAGATACTTTGTAGGAGTTATCATCGAATTTACCTCCCGCATGCAACACAGTCATAATAACTTCTGCTGCAGAGACACCCTCTTCCTCATGAATATCAACGGGAATACCACGACCATTATCCTTAACCGCAATAGATCCATCTGTATGTATTTTGACGTTTATTTCAGAACAATGGCCGGCGAGAGCTTCATCGATAGAGTTATCAACGACCTCAAATACCATATGGTGCAAACCAGAACCATCATCGGTATCACCAAT
>JAGLQT010000051.1 GCA_023136715.1 Gammaproteobacteria bacterium
CCTTGTTCCACGTGGAACTTTTTTTTATTCTGCCATGCAGATAAATCTACCTGCTCTTTTTCAATTGCTGTTAAAAATAACTGCACTTCCATATTAGCCAATACATCAAGTATCTTTTCTCTATGCACTGAATCAAGCTCCGCAGCAAGGTCATCGTACAATAAAATACAATTTCTACCCGTACTTTCGGTAAATTGTTGAGCTTGTGCCAGGCGCAACAGAGCTACTAACGTCTTTTGTTGACCTCTGGATATTCCAGTCTGTGCTGACTGACCATCAACCTTAATGATTAACTCCGCCCTGTGTGGACCAAATTGAGTAAACCCTTTCAGTCGATCTTTATATAACTCGGTCTTTAATAATTGATCCAAACCGGTATCATCAGCCCAGCCTCGCTTATATCTCACCTCTACTTCCTGATCCTTAAAGAACTTCAACATAAGATTATTTAAATAAGGCTGTAGATTAGTTAGATACTTATTCCGTAAATTATCGATATATGTCGCCATATCAAACAATTCTTTATCCCATAAAGAACAATAAGCATCATCTTGTTTAGATTTTAACGCTGCATTACGTTGTGACAGCGCCCTTTTATACCTTTGCCATACACCAAAAAAATCATGTTCCACGTGGAACACACCCCAATCCAGATATTGTCTTCTTTGAGAGGGGCTACCTGTAATAAGCTTATAACTGTCTGGATGAATGGCTAAAACAGGAAATAGAGTCGCAATATCAGCCACTCTCTTAACTGGCTGGCGATTAACGCGAACTTCTAATTTGTTTCTACTGCGCTGAATACCAATCGGTATTTGATTATCTGAGTCGGTTTGAATTCTTGCTACCAACTGTAATTGTGTTGATTGTCGATTGATTAGGTCGCTGATCTGATGTGTGCGGAATGATCGAAGATGACTAAGATAGTAAATTGATTCGAGCAAACTGGTTTTACCCGAAGCATTTAGCCCAGTTATAAGATTTACACCATCAACTGGCTCGAAATCAATTTTACTTAGATTTCGAAAGTTCTGGATCTGTAACTGCATTAAATGCATAACAGTCCTTTTTTACTCAATAATCCTAAAGTCGCATCGGCATAATGACGTATTTACAGTCAGGCTGATCAGGATAAGTTAACAAACAACTGCTGTTAGAATCTCTCAATGTCAGCTGTGCTATCTCTGAATTTGTTGCATTGAGTGCATCAATCATGTAATTCACATTAAAGCCGATTTCCAGGGTTTCACCTTTATAATTTACTTCCATTTCAACATCGGCTTCTTCCTGGTCTGGATTGTGCGCCTGAAGACGAACTAGATTTTCTTCTAAAATCAGACGTATACCACGATATTTCTCATTGGAAAGGATCGACGCACGTATTAAAGCCTGTTTTAAAACATCACGTTCAGCAGTCATGATAGAGTTTCCATCATCTGGAATAACGCGATTATAGTCAGGAAAACGCCCATCAATTAATTTGGAGGTAAATCGAATATTATTTAACTCCACGCGTAAGTGATTATTACCTAAAATAATTTTAATTTTGTCATCACTGTTATCCAGTAGACGAACTAATTCAATTACACCCTTACGTGGCAAGATAACCTGTTTGATATCAGCTAATTCACAATCGGTTTCTTTTTCACAAAAAGCCAGGCGGTGACCATCTGTAGCTACCGCTCTTAATATTTTAGAACCCACTTCAAGCATTAAACCATTTAAATAATATCGAACATCCTGTTGTGCCATAGCAAAAGCTGTTTTATCAATAATGTCTTTTAATGTATTTTGTGGTATTTCAAATTCTGAATTAGAACTAATTTCGTCTAAAGAAGGAAAATCACTAGCAGGCAGCGTAACTAATGAGAAGCGACTACGTCCTGACTGGATCATAGCTTTATCATCATTGATACTGATATTAACCTGTGATTCAGTGGGTAATGATTTACAGATATCTAGTAACTTTCTTGCTGGAACAGTAATTTCTCCAGGTTCATCAATGATCATATTCAAATTGGTGACAAACTCTATTTCTAAATCTGTTGCTGTTAATGATAAAGAGTCATTATTTGCCTTAATCAATATATTGGATAAAGCAGGCATTGTTTGTCGTTTTTCGACGGCACCAATGATTTGCTGTAAAGAATTAAGCAAGTTATCCCTTTGAATTTGAAATTTCATTTTGATGCCTTAATTAAGTAATAGTTTTTTATATATATATCTTATTGTTATTATTAGTATCCATTATTATCTTGGATAAAGCCAATAACTCTTTATTATTCAATAACTTAAAGTAGAAAATTAGCCCTGTAAGCAGGGGGTATTCTACCTTTAAGCTGTAGATGAATTGTGGATAACTTTTTAACATTATTTCATCTACATTTTACTATGATGCTAATAACACTTTATCCACAGCTTGTTATTAATTGCTCAAAATTCGCATCATATTTTTATAATCTTCGCTTATTTTCGCGTCTGAGTCTCTAAGTTCTGCTATTTTCCGGCAACCGTGCAATATAGTTGTGTGGTCTCGGCCACCAAAAGCTTCACCAATTTCTGGCAAGCTATGGTTAGTCAGCTCTTTCGATAATGCCATAGCCAATTGTCGAGGTCTTGTTATCGAGCGGCTTCTGCGACTGGATAATAAATCGGAACTGCGTATTTTGTAATATTCAGCTACTGTTTTTTGTATATTCTCAATAGTGACAGCCCTGTTCTGTAGCGCAATTAAATCACGTAGAGCATCTTTAGCCAAATCGAGAGTAATCGGGCTTTTTGTAAAGTTAGCTGTTGCCATTACACGGCGGAAAGCCCCTTCCAGTTCACGAATATTTGAACGAATGCGTTTGGCGATGAAAAAAGCGACTTCACTGGGAAATTCTAAATTATATTCTTCCGCTTTTTTCTGCAAAATGGCGACACGGGTTTCTAGTTCTGGTGGCTCGATGCAAACGGGTAATCCCCAGCCAAATCTTGAACGTAGACGTTCTTCTAGCCCCTCAACTTCTTTAGGGTAACGGTCACAGGTCAAAATAATCTGGCTACCGCTCTCAAGTAACGCATTGAAAGTATGGAAAAATTCTTCCTGAGAGCGTTCTTTTCCGGCGAAAAATTGAATATCATCGATTAATAACGCATCCAGCGAACGATAATGCTGTTTAAAATCATCAATCGCATTATGTTGAAATGCTTTAACCATATTGCCAACAAAACGCTCGGAATGCAGATATGCGATTCTTGCACCAGGATTATGCTGCAGAATCATGTTACCAATAGCGTGAATCAGATGCGTTTTTCCTAAACCAACACCACCGTACATAAATAGCGGGTTGTAAGCTTTGCCTGGATTCTCAGCGACCTGTAAAGAAGCGGCTTTGGCCAGTTGATT
>JAGLQT010000052.1 GCA_023136715.1 Gammaproteobacteria bacterium
CTTAGTCAGCAAATAGATCTCTTTATTGAGTGTTATTTCGAGGTATATTGGAGGCACTGTGAGGGTGAATGCAAAAGTGCTGAAAACACTATGATACTAGTGCTAAACGTGATTTTGTGGGGTGTTTTATGGTGCCGAGAAGAGGACTTGAACCTCCACGAGCCAAAGCTCACTAGCACCTGAAGCTAGCGCGTCTACCAATTCCGCCACCTCGGCAAAGGTGTATTTGGACCATAGATCCGAGACAGGGCGCGACTTTACATGCAGAGTGTGGGGCTGTCAATTTGGTTATGCTATCAATATGCTGGCATGACGGTTAGAATCCGCCCCATGACAGAAAAAGACAGCAAAAAAACCAACACGAAATCGAAAATTGGCGCTAAAGCCAGGTCGATTGCCCAATCAATAGTTAAGTCGATAAGCAAGTCAAAAGCGAAGACAAAAACCAAAACTGACGATGAGAAAGCCGTCGAGGTTAAGAAAAAAACGAGGAAGCCAAAATCCAGGGTTAAAGATAAGGACAAGGGTAAACCCAGGGCCAAACGTGGTCGTGGCAAGAAACCTGATAATAAGTCGAAGGGCAAAAGGTCTAAGAAAAGTTCTATCGTTGATCCTGAGGCTAAAAAGGAAGCGGGTAGATACGAAAACCCTATCGCCAGTCGAGAGTTAATTCTTCAGTTGATCAATCAGCATAATGCAATGACCATGAAGGAATTGCTGGAACAGCTGGATATGACTACCGATGACCAGTACGAGGCTTTGCGCCGCCGTTTGCGTGCGATGGTGCGTGATGGCCAGCTGGTGCAGAATCGTCGCGGCGGTTATATCTCGGTGGATGAGGCTGACCTGATTCGTGGTCGTGTTATTGCTCACCCTGATGGCTTTGGTTTTCTGGTGCCAGAAGAAGGCGGTGATGATCTATTTATGAGTGCGCGTCAAATGCGCACTTTGTTGCACGGTGACCGTGCCGTGGTTCAGGTTGCGGGCATTGATCGTCGTGGCCGCCGCGAAGGTGCGGTTATCAGTATCATCGAACGTGCGAATGAAACTTTTGTCGGGCGTCTATTTGATGACGGCGGTATTTATTCGATGACTCCGGATAATAAACGTATTACTCAGGACGTTTTTTTGACTCCCAATGACCTGGGTGGCGCGCTGCCTGACCAGATCGTTAAAGTTGAGATTACTCAGCAGCCTACCTTTAAGAAGAAGATGATGGGACGCGTGATCAGCGTGATCGGCGATGAGTCTGATCCCGGTATGGAAATCGAAATTGCGATTCATAACCACGGTTTACCGAATGAATGGCCTGAGGGTGTTCTGAAAGAATCTGGCAAGTTGGGTGATGAAGTTAGAGAAGAAGACAAGCAGGGTCGTGTTGATTTACGCGCTACGCCGCTGGTGACCATCGATGGTGCCGATGCCCGTGATTTTGATGATGCGGTGTATTGTGAGCCTGTTGGTACCGGCTGGCGCTTGCTGGTCGCTATTGCTGATGTTGCGCATTATGTGCAACCCGATTCTGCACTGGATAAGAGTGCTTATGATCGAGCTACCTCAGTTTATTTCCCCGGCCGCGTTATTCCGATGTTGCCCGAAGAAATTTCCAATGGCCTGTGTTCGCTCAACCCTGAAGTGGATCGCCTGTGTATGGTTTGTGAAATGCAGGTTGATGAGCATGGCGAGATTGAAGATTACAAATTCTATGAAGCCGTTTTCCAGTCACACGCGCGCCTACTTTATGATGAAGTCGCCGATGCCGTGGTTGAGAAGATCGACAGTGCCCGAGAAAAACTGGGTAGCCTGGTACCGCATCTCGAAGATCTTTACGAGCTGTACGGTGCATTCATGAAAGCGCGGATAAAGCGCGGTTCGATTGAGTTTGATTCAACCGAAACAAAAATTGAATTTACTGATGGCAAACGTATTGAAAGCATCAAACCTTTTATTCGCAATGATGCTCACAGGGTGATTGAAGAGTGCATGATCGCGGCCAATGTTTGTGCCGCGAAAATGATTTTGAAACACGAGTTGCCTGCTTTGTATCGTGATCATGACCGTCCTGATGATGACAAGATCGAAGACTTGCGCGGTTTCCTGAGTGAGCTTGATTTGACTTTGGGTGAACCACAGCGAAATGTCGCGTCGAAAGATTATTCTGTCTTAACCGAAGCCTTAAAGGAAAGAGAGGACAAGCATCTGGTACAGACTTTATTGCTGCGCTCGCTCAAGCAGGCGGTTTATAAAGCGGAGAACACCGGTCACTTTGGCCTGGCGCTGTCATCGTATGCACATTTCACATCGCCGATCCGTCGTTACCCTGATTTGCTGGTGCATCGCGCGCTGAAACACATCATCCATAAAAGAAAGAAAAAGGATTTTATCTACGATCAGACTCATATGGCTTCGATGGGTGAGCATTGTTCCAACAATGAACGCCGTGCTGATGAAGCAACCCGTGACGCTGAATTTGCCTTGAAATGTGATTACATGCTGGACAAGATTGGCCAGGAATTTACCGCTCATGTCACCGCTGTGGTTTCATTTGGTTTGTTTGTCGAACTGGATGATTACTATGTAGAAGGCCTGATTCATATCACCAGCCTGCCGAAAGATTATTACCAGTTTGATCCTTTGAAACATCGCTTAGTTGGTGAGAACAGCGGTCGCGAATTCCATCTCTGTGATTCAGTTACCGTTCGCGTCACCAATGTTGATCGCGGTGAGCGCCGTATTGATTTTGAACTGGTAAAAAACGCATAGGGTTGCCAGGGTGAGCAAAAATAAGAACGAATTGATCTACGGTATCCACGCCGTTGAATCCGCTCTTAAACACCGTGGTGAAGATGTTCTGCAGCTTTGGGTGTTGCAGGGGCGTAAAGATAATCGTGTTAATACGCTGCTCGATTTAGCCCGGAAAAATGGCGTCTCGGTGCAGAGTATTTCAGCCGATAAAATGAAAAAGAAATGCTCGGATGCAACGCACCAGGGTGTCGCCGCTGATATACGCGTGAGCAAAGCCAGGCAAATGGCGCTGGAAGATGTTCTGCAAAAGCAGGGGGCGTTGTTGCTGCTGATTCTTGATGAAGTTCAGGACCCACATAATATCGGTGCCTGTTTGCGCACCGCCGATGCCGCCGGTGTCGATGCGGTAATCGTTTCAAAAAATCGCAGTCCCGGTATCACGCCGGTGGTGAGAAAGGTCGCCTGTGGTGCGGCGGACGCGGTGCCATTTATCCAGGTGTCCAATCTGGCGCGCGCGATGGAGACGATACGCGATCATGATGTCTGGATTATCGGAACCGCCGGTGAAACCGACAACAGCCTGTACGACATTAATGCCAGCCAGCGCATGGCACTGGTGATGGGCGCGGAAGGCAAAGGCATGCGCAGGCTGACCCGTGAGAATTGTGACGAGCTGGTTTACATCCCGATGCGCGGTAGTGTAGAAAGCCTCAACGTTTCGGTCGCAACCGGTATTTCATTGTTTGAAATCAGGCGAAAAATTGACGCAGCTTGATCTTGTCATTCCCGGGTTATGCGGGCCTCTGCCCGAAATAGATCGTCTCGATAGTCCCGCAGTTAAATCCCTGGTTTCATGGTTGGCGAAGGCTGACAAGAAGATTCTTCCACAACAAAATTTTTATGATGTCCTGGTTACCTTGTTTGGCCTGAGTAATGATACGTCTCTTCCCGCCGCCGCTTTATCCTTATTGGCCAGCGATCAATATACTGCACAGGGTCACTGGTTTCGTGCCGATCCGGTTCATCTTCAGGCGGATATGGATCATGCCATCTTAAGAGATAGTCATGGCCTTGATTTGACGTTCGAAGAATCAGAAACTTTGCTTGAAGAATTAAATACTCATTTTCGCGAAGACGGCATTCGTTTTTTAATGCACGATAAGGATAGCTGGTTTCTTAATGTCAGCGATCATGAAAAAGTTTCTACCACAGCCGTGCATGATGTTATCAGTCGTAACGTCTACGCCTTCATGCCTCAGGGGGAAGATGCGCTGTACTGGAAAAAGTTTATGAACGAGGTGCAGATGTTATTGCATCAAAGCCCGGTTAATGAAAAAAGAATTGAGCGTAACAAATTGCCCGTGAACGGTGCCTGGCTTTGGGGTGAAGGTGCCTTGCCGAAGAAAACAGCATCGCAGAGAATGACTGTCCATGGCAGTCATTCCATCGTTATGGGACTGGCTATTTTAAATGGGATTGACTGTCAGCCGGTAACGAGCGCAGATGCTTTTCTCGAAAACTTTTCGAACGAATCAGAAAACCTGCTGGTGCTTGATGATTTGTTTGCAGTAACCTGCTACGGCGATGTCATGGAATGGCAAACGGGCTTCAATGATTTATATGAACACTGGCTGGAGCCGATTTTAAACTGGGCGATGAAGAACAAAGTTAAAGTGAATCTGTATCCCTGTAATGGTGTTTGTTACCAGATTAGTCGCAGCAATAAATTCAGATTTTTCCGTGATAAAAAAATAGAAAGTTACATCAAAACCTATGAATGATGTCAGCATTATAAGCAAGCGTTGTGAAATACCTGCAGCGCTGGAAAAAAGCGATCTTGATCCCTTGCTCAAGCGCGTCTATGCAAACCGCGGAATTGAAAGTACCGAGGAACTCGATTATTCAATCGCGGGCCTGCTCGACTTTAAGCAGTTAAAAGGCATTGAGCAGGCCTCAAAACTAATTGCAGATGCAGTGATGAATGACGATGCGGTTGTCATCGTCGGCGACTTTGATGCCGACGGTGCCACCAGTTCTGCACTGATGGTGCGGGCACTGCGCGCCATGGGCCTGGAGTCGGTTCGCTACCTCGTGCCCAATCGTTTTGAATACGGTTATGGTCTGACGCCTGAAATTGTTTCGCTGGCCAAAGGGATGTCGCCGGATTTGATTGTTACTGTCGATAACGGTATTTCCAGTATTGATGGTGTGGCTGCAGCCAGAAAGGAAAATATTAAAGTGGTGGTTACCGACCATCATTTGCAGGGCGCTGTATTGCCCGAAGCCGATGCCATTGTGAACCCCAATCAGCAGGGCTGTGAGTTCCCTAGCAAGATGATTGCGGGCGTCGGCGTTGCCTTTTATGTCATGCTGGCTGTGCGCTCTGAATTGCGTTCGCGTCACTGGTTCAACGACCAACGCGCCGAGCCGAACATGGCTGTATTGCTGGATCTGGTTGCTTTGGGTACGGTTGCCGATGTCGTGCCGCTGGACAGGAATAACCGTTTATTGGTGGAGCAGGGCTTGCGCCGTATCCGCAAAGCGCAGTGTTGTGCTGGCATTCATGCCTTGCTGGAAATTTCAGGCAAGAGTATGAAAACCTGTACCACCCAGGATTTTGGTTTTGCAGTCGGGCCCAGACTGAATGCAGCGGGGCGTCTGGATGATATGTCCGTAGGAATCGAATGCCTGTTGTCAGATGATTTTGAACAGGCCATGCATTATGCAAAGATGCTCGATGACATGAACCAGCAGCGCAAGGAAATCGAAGGCGACATGCTGGCGCAGGCCATGACTATTATGGATGAGCTGTTAGGCCGGATGGACGAGCAAGAGTTACAGGCTGGTATTTGTCTTTACGATGAAAACTGGCATCAGGGCGTAGTAGGTTTGCTGGCCTCACGGGTGAAAGAAAAGTATCATCGTCCGGTGATTGCCTTTGCCGATGCTGGTGGCGGTGAAGTGAAAGGTTCGGCGCGTTCGATACCGGGAGTGCATATCCGTGATGTACTGGATTTAATCGCCACCAGGCATCCATCACTCATACAAAAATTTGGTGGTCATGCCATGGCGGCCGGTTTAAGTTTGAAACAAAATGATCTTGAACAATTTTCGAAAGCCTTTTCAGAACAGATTGAAATCAGTTTGGGTAAAAAATCATTAGATAAAGTGATCGAAACGGATGGTGGGTTACAATCTGGTGAATTGAGTATGCAACTCGCGGAAGTTTTGCGTTTTGCCGGTCCCTGGGGGCAATGTTTTTCTGAGCCTTTGTTTGATGACGAATTTGAGATTCTGGACTGGCGAATCGTGGGTGAGAAGCATTTGAAACTTAAAATACGTCATCATGCTAGTGGTGAAGATGTTGATGCGATTGCTTTTAATCAAAGCGCGGATGTTTTGCAGGCGGGCACATCATCTTACAGGATGATTTATCGCATGGATGTTAACGAGTTCCGTGGTCGTAGAACTTTGCAACTAATTATTCAATATATTGAGTCTAAGTAAACATGAATTTTTATCACCTTGTACGAAAACTTCTTTTTTTATTGAAACCTGAAACGGCGCACACGGTTTCTTTAAGTCTATTGGATATTGCTAACAAACTCGGCTTATTAAGGTTGTTCATTGGTAAGCCAGTTAAAGCACCGCTTAAGGTGATGGGGATTGAGTTTGATAACCCTATTGGTCTGGCCGCGGGTCTGGATAAAAATGGCGAGCATATCGATGCGCTGGCCGCCTGTGGTTTTGGTTTCGTTGAGATTGGCACGGTGACACCACGTGCGCAGCCGGGTAACCCCAAGCCCAGATTATTCAGGCTTGAAGCAGATGAGGCTATTATTAATCGCATGGGTTTTAATAATCGTGGCGTTGAATATTTAATTGAAAATGTAAAACGAAGCCAAAGGCAGTGTGTGCTGGGCATAAACATAGGCAAAAACCGCGATACATCGCTTGAAAATGCGGTTGATGATTATTGCTCTGCGTTATCGCAGGTTTATCCCTATGCTGATTATGTAACAATCAATATTTCATCACCCAATACTCCAGGCTTGAGAGATTTGCAGCATGGTGAGGAACTAGAGAAGCTACTTTCAAGCTTAAAACAGGAGCAGTCTCGCCTGGGAAGCGTTCATGGTAAATATGTGCCTCTGGCTGTCAAGATTGCCCCAGATCTTGATAAACAGGCCGTCGTAGAACTGGCACAGACATTTATACGGCTGGATATTGATGGGG
>JAGLQT010000053.1 GCA_023136715.1 Gammaproteobacteria bacterium
CAATAATGGGTTTTTCATCGGTTCAGTTTATTGGCTATGAGCAAGGGTTAAAGTTTGGCCATCCAAATAGCGATGATGATGAGATTATACACAAGATTGCTCATTATTCTGATAATGCTGTGACCGATACTATATCGATTAAGGTTTACTTTAAGAATAAACAAAAAACGGTCGCCGAGATTAGAAAAAACATGTTGCTCGGTATCGGTATCGGTATTCTTGTCATAGGTTTCTTTTTGCGGTATGTACTGCATATCATGTTAACCCGTCCCTTTGTTAATATGCTGGAGTCAGCTAAAGGTTTTACACTGGGTGATGAATCTATTCGATTTAATGAATCACGTCAGGATGAATTTGGTTATTTGGGGCGTTTTATTAATCATGCTCTGGAGTCAATACTGAGTCATCAAGAGGATTTGGTAGAAGCGCTAGAACGAGCATCAAAATCTGAAGTAGCACTCAGTGTAGAAAAAGAGACGGCAGAGGTAACGCTGCGTTCTATTACCGATTCTGTGGTGACGGTTGATCAACAAAGTATAGTGACATTTCTCAATCCTGCGGCTGAGAAATTACTTCAATGTACACTTAAAGAATCAGTCGGCATGCCTTTTTCTGAGGTGCTGAATATCGTTGATGAATTTTCTGAGTTTCTAGATATCGATCCTGTCAATGAATGTTTTGAAAAAGGCGATATTGTGGATTTTCCTGAGCAATCTTCTTTATTGAGCAAAAAATCATCTTTGATTGCGGTTGAAGCGTCTGCAGCACCAATGAAAAATGAGCAGGGTGATTTACTGGGTGCAGTGATTGTAATTCAGGATGTCAGCCATACTCGAAAATTAACCCGTCAATTGTCTTATCAGGCAAGTCATGATGCATTGACGGGTTTATATAACAGGCGGAAATTTGAAAGCCATTTGAAAGAAGCGCTTATAAATGCAAAACATGAGGATAGACATCATGTTTTGCTTTATCTCGATCTTGATCAGTTTAAGATTGTGAATGATACATGTGGTCATGTAGCAGGTGATGAATTGCTTCAGCAATTACCACTAATCTTTAATAAAGTGTTGCGTAGCGGTGACCTGATCGCCAGGCTTGGTGGTGATGAGTTTGGTGTTTTACTTGAAAATTGTAGCCTTGATAAATCGATTGTGATTGCAGATAAAATTCGTCAGCATATCAAGGAATTTCGTTTTGTATGGGGTGAAAAGACCTTTGAAATTGGTGCAAGCATTGGTGTTGTCGCTATTGATTTAGAACATACAGATATGAATTATATTTTGAGTTCTGCCGATATTGCCTGTTATGCAGCCAAAGATGCCGGAAGAAATCGTGTTCATGTCTACGAAGAGTCAGATGAGATTGTCTCCAGGCGACATGGTGAAATGCATTGGACAGCACGTATTACTCAAGCGATAGAAGAAAATCGTTTTGTTTTGTATAAGCAAAATATTGTTAATATAAAAACTGGCGTATTAGAACACGTTGAAGTATTAGTGCGGATGATCGGTGAGGATAGCTCGATTATTCTTCCGGGTGCGTTTATGCCAGCAGCAGAACGTTATAATTTGATGGCGACCATTGATCGTTGGGTGATTAGTCATGTTTTTCAGCTGATGGGTGCGAGTGCCACCAAAGGGTCTGATGGTCCTCTGAATATAGCAGCGATTAATTTATCAGGTGATTCGCTGAGTGATGATGGATTGCTAGAGTTTATTTATGCTGAGAAAGATAAATATAATGTATCGTTGGATAAAGTTTGTTTTGAGATAACAGAGACGGTTGCAATTAGTAATTTGAGCCAGGCTGTTGCCTTTATTGATGAGCTTAAACAGCATGGCTGCAAGTTTGCATTAGATGATTTTGGCAGTGGCCTGAGTTCTTTTGCTTACTTGAAATCGTTGCCCGTTCATTATTTAAAGATTGATGGTTCATTTGTTAGGGATATTAGTAAGGATGAAATTGATAAAGCAATGGTTAAATCAATTCAGCAAGTTGCTGAGGCAATGGATTTGATGACTATTGCTGAATGGGTGGAAAATGAACATACGTTCAATCTTCTTAAAGATCTGGGCGTCGATTGCGCGCAAGGCAACTACCTCATGGCGGCGCAACCGATAGTCTGTGAAAGTTAACGTGGTGTTGATTTATTCTTAGAGATTTCCTATACAAATAATCGCCGAACCTGCTGGTCAGGAAGGCCGTGATCCCAGGCTTCATTAAAGAAATCGTTTAATTTAGTTGCTCGCTGAGGCGACATGAAGTTAACTGATGCCTCGTAATTATATTTGTCGCTTCTTACGCTGTATAACATACCAACACCATCTACTGTCATAAATGAGCTTTTGTCGTTTTTATGTATCTTTGGCGGGTTTTTTATAAAGACAGAGCTGGTTAGTTTTTGCGCAATGCGTATCAGGCAATGTCCTTTCTTTACTGCAATCGTTGAATCTTGTACAAGAATACGTATCTGTGCGCTTGGATGGCAGGTGGCGAGATTGAAAATATATTTTTCAAACTCATCATTATCATAAACAGCATTATCCATGTCCTGTGTAAAAATGTTAATGCCATAACGAGCTTGTTCGGACAGGGATAATGCGGCATTTCTGTTTTCTTCAATATTATTAAGTTTAATTTCAGCTTTAGTTTCACCAAGTTTAAAGTGGCTTGGCATCTCCTCGCAGAAAGGAACGGAAGGAATAATTGGCATAATGTTAGTCTTTGTTATTGTTATTTAGTAGCTTGTACATGGCTCTGTGCGTTATTCCTGCATCCATGAACTCGGAACCATTATAAATAAAATGGAATTGTTTATAAAAATCGATGGCTTGCTTCTGGGCATGTAGATAGACCATGCTATAGCCATTGATTTTAGCCTGTAATAATACTGTTGTTAGTAATTCTGTACCAATACCTTTGTGACGGTAATTTTTTATAACCGCCATTCGACCTATTTGACCATCAGGTTTTAGGCGGGCTGTAGCTATGGGGTTATTATCGTGAAGAACCAGGAAATGGATAGATTGTGCGTCAAATTCGTCCCATTCTAATTCAGCGGGTACATGTTGTTCTTCAATGAATACACAGGTTCGAATTTGTTTTAATGCCTGGTGACTGTGTTTCCAGTTTGTGGTGATGAATTGAATGTTGTCTATCATGTTGCGAGTGACGAGAAAAACGTATTTATAATGCAATTCTCTTTTGAATTTGTTCACCAGAGAGCATAGCTTGTATGAGTAAAGTATTTACTAATCTTCAAACAAAATATTTAGTGAAACATCGCCCGAAAATATCACGGGCGATGTTTTAGATTAAATATTTCTGGCCTGTTGCTCGGCATTACCAATATAGTTTTGCGGTGTTAATTCGAGCAGGCGTTGGCGAGCTTCTTCTGGGATTTCCAGTGTTTTGATGAAGCTGTGCATGTCTTCACGATTAATGCCCTTGCCGCGAGTCATTTCCTTGAGTTTTTCGTAAGGGTTTTCAATGCCATAACGACGCATCACGGTCTGGATAGGTTCAGCCAGAACTTCCCAGCTATTATCCAGGTCATCGTTTAGTTTTTTCTCATTAACTTCCAGCTTGTTAAGGCCTTTGTTCAAAGATTGATAAGCGATCATGCTGTGCGCAAAACCGACACCCAGTGTGCGCAGTACCGTTGAATCAGTCAGGTCTCTTTGCCAGCGTGAGATGGGTAATTTTGTTGAGAGATGGCCAAATAATGCATTGGCAATACCGAAGTTGCCTTCAGCATTTTCAAAATCGATGGGGTTTACTTTATGTGGCATGGTCGATGAGCCGACTTCACCCGCAACGGTTTTTTGTTTGAAATATCCCAGTGAGATATAAGCCCAAAGATCGCGACATAAATCGATAAGAATGGTATTGAAACGACTGATAGCATCAAACATTTCAGCCATGTAATCATGTGGCTCAATCTGGATAGTGTAGGGGTTCATGGTCAGGCCAATAGATTCGATGAAGCTGTCAGCAAATTCTGGCCAGTTGATTTCCGGGTAGGCACAGTAGTGTGCATTGAAGTTACCGACGGCACCGTTAATTTTGCCGAGGATATCAACGCCCGCTGTGATTTTTTGCTGTTGGCGTAAACGGTGAACCACATTGGCAATTTCTTTACCTACCGTGGTCGGTGAGGCCGTCTGGCCGTGTGTACGGCTGAGCATGGGCTGTTCTGCCAGGTCATGAGACATGGCTTTCAACTTGTCGATGATTTCATCCATGGCTGGCAGGATGACAGTATCACGACCTGATTTAAGCATTAATGCGTAAGACAGGTTGTTGATGTCTTCAGAAGTACAGGCAAAGTGAAAGAACTCAGAAATCGCTTCTAACTCCTGGTTGCCCTGAATCTTTTCCTTGAGAAAATATTCAACGGCTTTTACATCGTGGTTAGTGGTGCTTTCGATGTTTTTGACACGCTGGGCATCTTCAGTACTGAAATTATCAACAATATTGTTTAGTAGGTTGTTGCTGTGTTCGTTGAAAGCGGGAACCTCATCGATTTCAGAATTTTCAGCCAGAGCCTGTAGCCAGCGTACTTCAACCAGTACTCGGTGATGGATTAAACCAAATTCGCTGAATAAGGGGCGTAGGTCGGCAGTTTTAGAGCCGTATCGACCATCAGCGGGTGAGATGGCGGTGAGTTCGTTTAATTCCATCGTATTGCTCATTGTATTGATTCCGATATAGTAATAATCTTTGACTTTATGTGTACGTAAAGTCGCGTATTATACAGCAATAAAGTTCCAGTTTAACGGAGAGGCAAATGACAAAAACACGCACAGTAAAAGATAGTATGGGTGAGCTAGAGGTGCCAGAAGCGGCCTGTTATGGTGCTCAAACCCAGCGTGCGATTGATAATTTCCCTATCAGTGGGCTGACTATGCCAGGCGCTTTTTTACAGGCTTTGGGTAGAGTTAAACTGGCCTGCGCTGAAGCCAATTACAAAATAGGTGGGCTGGATGCTGAACGTTACCAGCTGATTGCTGATATTTGTCAAAAAATGATCGCCAGTGAACTGGACTCAGAGTTCCCGATTGACGTTTTTCAGACCGGCTCGGGTACCAGCACCAATATGAATGCCAATGAAGTGATCGCTCATTTGGCCTCGCAGAAATCAGAACTTGATGTGCATCCCAATGACCATGTCAATATGAGCCAAAGCTCAAATGATGTGATTCCAACGGCGATTCACGTTAGTGCCAGTATCGCCTGTGAGGAGCG
>JAGLQT010000054.1 GCA_023136715.1 Gammaproteobacteria bacterium
AGGTAGGGTGTCCATTCTGCTGTGTATCTTATTTTGTTATGCCTATAATAAAAAGGTTGTCCTCTTTAACTAATTTATAAAAAATAGCACGGTAGGTGCGATTAGTACGGTAGGTACGATTACACTATGCTAATCGGAGCTGCGATACTAATTATTGTACATTAATATAAAAAGGGAGAAATGTTATGTCAGAAGAAAAGCGATTACCTAAAAATATTGTTGTTTGTGCAGATGGAACTGGTAATAAAGGTGGTTATTCACCAGATAGTAATGTTTATAAGGTATATAAAACCGTTGATAAGAACTTTAAGGGAAAGTGTCACGATAATGCTGAAATAGAAGAACAGGTTTTATTTTATGATAATGGTGTTGGTACTGCTAAGAATAAATTTCTACGTGCAATAACTGGGGCATTTGGTTTTGGGTTTGAGCGCAATGTGTGTGATTTGTATAAATTTATCGCACGTAGTTATGAGGATGGAGACCGTATTTACTTTTTTGGTTTTAGTCGTGGTGCGTCTACGGTTAGAGCCTGTAATGGCATGATTGCTAAATGTGGTTTGGTAAAAGGCAAAGGTTTGCGTAATTGTGAGCTTGATGAACGTGTTGAAGAGGCGTTTAAGGCTTATAAAGAACTTACGAAAAGCCCTGAGTTGGCAAAGCGATTTAAGGAAGATAAGGACAGAGTAACAGAAAATGTACCGATTCAGTTTTTGGGTGTATGGGATACGGTGGTTGCTTTAGGTTTCCCCAAACGTACTGATATTACGGGTCCTATTTCTTTTGTATTGAATATGATATTTGAATCACTGGAATTTCTAGCAGACCGTGCGTGTCCGCATAGTTTTTATTATTACAAACTTACCGATAATGTTAAGCATGCCTGTCAGGCTCTGGCGATTGACGATGAACGAACAGCTTTCTGGCCGTTTGTCTGGCAGGAGAAAAATCTAAAAGATACAAAAGATCGTACAGAAGATAACGTAGAGCAGGTATGGTTTGCTGGTATGCATTCAAACGTTGGTGGTGGTTATGAACGTGCAGGCATGGCTGGTGTGCCGTTGTACTGGATGATGAAGCGAGCAGAGCACCATGGTTTGATGTTTACTTCTGATGCGTTGAAAGATGCTCATGATGCTAGCCATGTTCATGGTCGAATGTATAACTCAAGAGACGGCCTTGCTTTGCTCTATCGTTATCATCCAAGAGAAATGTTAAAGCTCTGTCAGTATAAAGATGAGGGCGAATACAAAGACAAGTTGCTGGGTAATATTAAAATACATCATAGTGTTATTGATAGAATTAAGCATCGAACTGCAAATTATGCACCGGGTCATATTCCTGCAAGTTTTGATGTGGTTGATGATGCAATACCTGCGAAAAGTGTTCACCATAACCCAGGTAGTTCTAGTGCCTGGCTAAATATAAAGAGAACGATTGATAAGTGGGTGCTGTGGCGTAAAAGATTGTACAACCTGTTTTTTGTGACGGTGTTGGGAATATTCTTTTCTGCACTTTATCTATGGTTTACACCACCAGAGGAATGGGGGCGTGAAGGTGTCTGGGGCTCATTTGCTAATTTCCTCGATTATATTTCACCAGATATGTTTGATGGCCTGATAGAAGTGGCCATTGTACAAAAGCCTTATTTGTTTTTGACAACAATGGCGTTGCTGTTTATTTATTACGTTATCAGAACGATTTGGTATAGGCGTACGCTGAAGGCATGTGAGCAGCTCAGGCATAAAATTATTGGAGAGAAGTTAACAAATACGAATAAAGCAGAGGGAGGAGATGAAAATGAATAAGGAATTATTATTTATAATTAGCCTGATGTTGTTCTCGTTAAATTGCATTGCTGAAAATTCTGTTGCTACAAAGTGTAAGAAGCTGGTAGTGGATTATGCGCGTAGCTGTGGGGATGCGGCTAATGTTAATAGCTTGCCTGGTCTTGAGCTTGGAGAGTGCGCGGTAATGCAGGTTAACTCTAAAAGCGTATGGAATGCCTCTGGCTTACGTTTTGATTCAGGCTCTACTTATTTAATTAAAGCAAAAGAAGACGATACCTGGTGTGATGCCAGCATTGAGACCAATGCACAGGGCTGGCAATTAGATAAGCAATATAACTCATGTGTTTGTGAGGAGACGATTGAGTTTTCTGGCGTTAATAAATTATTTTTTTCAATGGCTGAGTATCTTGGATTAAGAAGATATTCTGATGCTAACTGGTTTGAACTTATTGGTGTAAACAAAAATAAAACTGAGAAAGAAGAAACTGTTATTGGTCTAAAAAATGAAATTGTGGCAAATAAAACAGGTGAATTTTGTGCCTATGCGAATGATATGAGTGGTTTTTACTTTAATAATAAGGGTTCAGTGAATATAGAAATAACACGTATTAATCATGCTGAATAAATATATAACAGCACGGTAGGTGCGATTAGCGAAGCTTAATTGTTAGTATGAATATACATTCAACGTTGTTTGATTGATGAACTTAATTTATTTAAGCCGTTTGTTTTTAAATATGTTTTTGGTTAAAGTGCATTTTCTAATTTAACGGAATCAATAAAAGGAGATATTTCATGGCCGTTGACCCCTCTAAGAAAAGTATAATATTGGTTGTGCATGGTGTTCAGATTGGTGATAACAGTGATCTGAATCAGGATGAAGAAATTAAAAATCTCATTAAGTCTCGTCAGGGTGACAGACAGATGGACTTTGATGTTGATCTGTATAAATATGAAAATTTGAGTGATGATGCGCTAGATCCCTTAAAAAAATTAACTTCGTTAATTATCAGCTCGCCAGTTGGAAATGCGGTGGCTAGCTCTGTCATTGAGCTGGCGGGTGATGTGATTATTTCTCTTTCTGATAATTCTACTGCAAATAAAATAAGGCAAGGTTTAAAGAATAAAATATTAGAGTACTATCAGAATCAGCAACCGCTCTATATTGTCGCTCATAGTCTTGGTACGGTTTATGCCTTTGATGTCGTTAATGAATTGATTTCAGATAATGAGTTCTATGATAGAGATGATCCGCTTACATGGCCGGTGCAGGGGATGGTTACAATGGGGTCGCCTTTAGGGTTGGCAATGTTTAGAAATACGGGGCGAAATGATGCCCATAATCTGGGCGGTGGTAGCTACAGTTTTTCATGGCGCAATTATTATGATGTCAGTGACCCCGTTGTCTCGGGTAATATTTTTGGGGAGCATATAACTGATTTTCAAATTGCTGAAGATTTTCAGAAAGATGCCGCCGATCAAGGCTGGTTTATTAAAGATTTTCCTGTAAGTACGGGGAAAAGCTGGTTGTTGGCGCATACTGCATACTGGGAAGATGATGCGGTAGGCGATGGAATAATTAGTATGATGGTTTAGGAGGAAAAGATATGAGAATTTCATTTTTATTTATATTGGTCGGTTTTTTATCTGCCTGTACTAATAGTTTGTATTATGGGGAAACGTCTTATCAGTACAAGGAAAAGGATCATAAAGCTGTTGCTTACTGGAGGGATCAGGACGAGAAAGGCAAACCTGACGTTGTTACTATTCTGGATGGTTGTACTGATTATCCTATCCAGTTTTCAGAGCAGAACGATGGAACGGTAAAGTTTTTTGAGGCACCGGGCAATTTTGAAAGACTTGATGATATGGGAGAGGTTATTAATTCTTCAAAAATTGAATGTGGCGATTTTTTTGGTAAAAAGGAAATTATAGCGGAAGCCTCGGAAGAGGATGATGAAAACGCCAGCTATAAGGCAAAGGCATTGATCTATTGCAATAAGATACCTCATCCCATAAGAAAGGGTACGAGCATGCCTGCTCGCAAGGAACCTTATGTATTTAACATTAGGTATAAGACCGAGTTTTTCTTTTTTGGTGGCAATATTGAGGCACCTCAAAAGCCTGTATGTAATTAATGGGTCTAGCACGGTAGGTGCGATTAGCGTAGCGTAATCATACGCATGAATACACATTCAACATCGTATGATCGATAAACTCGATTGAAACGGTGATTTTGGTGTTGTTTTTGCGTTAAGACTCAACCCTGCTCAGCATGGCCTTTTTGGCCGCGATTAGTTCGGGTGTCTCCAGGCTTATGCGTCCTATTGTTCCGTTTCTGAATTCACTGATGAGCAGTTCAGAGGCTTTGTGAATGTCTATGTGGCCACCCGGGCGCAGGGCACCGCGCCGACGTCCAATCTCTTCGAGCAGGCTTATATCGTCTTCGGGTAGCTGTTTAAGTTTGTAACGCGCCAGTATTAATTCGGGATAGTATTCCAGGAAATAGT
>JAGLQT010000055.1 GCA_023136715.1 Gammaproteobacteria bacterium
AATGCCTTTGCTGAATCTTTCTTCCACACGATGAAGGCTGAACTGGTGCATCAGCGGTTATTTAACAACGATATTGAATCGGTTGCACATATTGTGGAATACATTGAGTTTTATAATCGTGAAAGATTACATTCATCACTGGGCTTCCAATCTCCGATGAGATATGAAAAGCTCTGTGCATGATAAAAAAGTGCCCCCAAAAGTGGTACGTCTTCACCCCTTAACTAGACCGTTATGTGTAAAAGATGAATCACGAACATTTTCAATCTCAGGTTAAAAGCATTTACCGTGCGAAAAGTAAACTTGAGAAAATGTTCTCGGGTCGTCCGTTTACAATTATCTTTATCGGTAAATTGATGAGTCAACGACTGACATCGTGAAATCTATGCGTACCTATGCCAACTGCTTTGCCCTGACGTTCCTTCTGGCAGCCTCGATCGTCCAGACCTGTCACGCTGCCTTAGTCGAACGGGATTGGTTGGCACCCGGTGATGGTGCCATCACCTGGGACACGGCAACTGGCCTCGAATGGCTAGACCTCACCGAAACCGCCGGTCTGTCGTTCAACCAGGTCGCCGCTCAGTTAGGCGCAGGCGATACCTATGAACAGTTCTCGTATGCGACAGACGAGCAGATCAGGGACCTACTTGCAGCAGTCGGCCTGAAGGAGTTCGACGGGGGACTATCGGACCAGGGACCAAAGGTCGAATACCTGCTTAACTTTTGGGGAGTGTTGTTGGATTTAGGATCTGGTGAACGATCGGAGTACCTTACCGCCATAACTGCAGGGTTACCGCCTGACCAGCACTGGTCAGGCCGGGTGTACTGGCTTTCCGATAACCAAGCCGCCGTCAATGTGCTCCTATTCGGCTATGACGATGACTATGGCAATCTCACTATCGGCAGTGCATTGATAAGACCTGCGGGCAACGTGACGGTCGACGGAGATGTCAATGAAGACGGGCAAGTTAACATTGCCGACTTGCTCATCGTTCACCGGGTTGTTCTCGGTCTACCCGCACCGTCCGGCGTCGAACCGGGTCACGCCGATTTCTACCCATCCACGGTACCTGACGGAATCATCGGTGTATCCGATCTACTTCTGATGTATCAATTGCTTCTAGAGTAGGCGAGACCAGCGGCCCGATCACTACGATAGGGATAGGAATTTCCTTTGAGCGACTGCCCCGAACGGAATTGCCGTTGTTACCCATTAAAATGTTGTACGTTATCATTTGCAATCAACACACAACAAGTAGCTCAAGCGGACGTAATAAAACACGCCGCTTAGTAAAATGTTATGTCGAACGACATCTCCTGGAATACATTGAACAGAGAATATAAAATCGTTATCAATATGACATATAAGCTCATAGACAAGAACTGTGCTAGAAGAAGATGAGTACCACTCTGGCCATCGCATTGGTCGTCCCCTGGGTTTTCTGGGGCGTATTGATGGGACTCTTGATTGCGGCAGGGAGGTCCTGGATAAACATGCTGCTGATTCCAGTCGGTATCACTGTGGTGATCCTGGCCATAGCCAGCCTTTCTTCAATCCGGGAGGCCTTCTGGGTATCCCTCATCCTACATTTATTTCTGCTCGTCTTCTTTCTTAGATCTTACATTTCCTTCGTGCTTGGGGAACGTAAAAAAAAGAGGTGATAGTCGGTACAATCCCATGCCTTATGGTGAAAAAAATGAACAAATCATTTAACATTGACCGCGCGTCAAGTGAATTCAAACGTTAGGTAAATAAAAACATTCTATATCTTGTCTTAGTTAGTGTTTTATATGTAGTGCTCATGAATAAAACTAGGACAATAACAATATCATTACCAGGACTCAAAAAATATGACAGTTAATCAAAATCAGAAGTACGATTATTACACTAAAGTGGCGTGGACTATCTATACCCTGGCCACCATTGTTCTTGCCGCTGTATTAGTATTATTTGTTGCTCAAGATAATGAAGAAATGTTTTTCTACGGGTTTATGACTATAGCGGCAGCTTATGTTTTGAGACCAGGCGAAAAAATCATGGGCAAGCAAATCTTAAGGTTTACTGGTGTTTCTAAAACCACTGAGGAAGAATGAACTGCCATATACCTAACAAATCATTGTTAAGGTATCTAATTTAGGTTATACAAATACCTTAATCTGTTTAGCATGCCATTTTTCAAGGAGGTTTTATGAAGATCGACGTATATATAAGCACAAATAATGATGACAAATATCTTTCAGTTGCCGCAGACGCCGATGTTAATCAGCTGGATTTGCCCGATGATATTGACCCGGATTTACTAAGCCTTACTCCATTTAAGACTTCGCTTGAGTTAGATCCCAACAATCCAATAGTTGGCATTAACCAGGAGGATATTATTAAGCAAATCACCAAAAAGGGTTACGCTATCCACGGCTCAAGCATGAATGTCGCAATAAACCTGGCGGGCAAGCTTTAAATAATATCCCTTCTATTTCATAAAAACGGGGCAAATAAACAATGCTCTAAAAAGGATCAGTTTGTGATGAAGACAATGAAGGCTTTAGTTAAAAAATCTGCCGAAGAGGGTTTGTGGCTGGAAGAGGTGCCGATCCCTGAAATAGACAATAACGATGTGCTGGTCAAGATACAAAAAACGGCGATTTGTGGCACGGATGTGCATATCTACAACTGGGACGAGTGGGCGCAGAAAACTATTCCGGTACCGATGACGATTGGTCATGAGTTTGCCGGTGTCATTGTCGAGATGGGCGCCAACGTTACCGGTTTGGATATTGGCGATGTAGTTTCTGGCGAGGGACATATCGTCTGTGAGCGCTGCCGAAACTGCCTGGCGGGTCGGCGCCACCTCTGCCCCAATACGATTGGTATCGGTGTTAACCGAACCGGCTGTTTTGCCGAGTATCTTTCCATCCCGGCGAAAAATGTTTTCCGGCCGAACATCGAAATCCCCACCGATGTGCTTGCCTGCTTTGACCCCTATGGCAATGCGGTGCACACCGCGCTGTCTTTTAATATGGTGGGTGAGGATGTTTTGATTACCGGTGCTGGCCCGATTGGAATTATGGCGGCGATGGTGGCCGCACACTGTGGCGCACGCAATATTGTCATCACCGATGTGAATAGCTATCGCCTCGACCTTGTTAAAAGCATTGTACCCAGGGCGATCCCGCTCAATGTTATGGACGGCCCGATTAGTGAAGAGTTTATGCGCAGCCTGGGAATTCTGGAGGGCTTTGATGTCTGCCTGGAAATGTCCGGCTCGCCCGCCGCTTTCGAAGAGGTACTGGGCAAGATGATCAACGGCGGCCATATCGCCATGCTCGGTATCATGCCTGACGGCACCGCGATCGACTGGACCAAGGTGGTGTTTAAGGGGCTCACTATTAAGGGCATCTACGGTCGCGAGATATTCGAGACATGGTACAAAGGCGTGATGATGGTGCAGACAGGCCTACCGTTGGAGAAGATTATCACCCACCATTTCCACTACACCGATTTCCAGAAGGGCTTCGACGTTATGCGCTCGGGTCAGTCTGGCAAGGTTATCCTGAACTGGGATGAATAGAGAGTATTCGATATGAGTTTCAAAAGTGCCAAACAGAGCCTGCGAAAGGATCTTCAGGAGATAAGAGACGCGGG
>JAGLQT010000056.1 GCA_023136715.1 Gammaproteobacteria bacterium
GCGCGGAAAAGTCAGTTATGGATTAGCACAGTAACAATTAAGAATAAAAAACTGGATTCCCACCTACGTGGAAATGACAGATATAAAGAAATAACAATCAGCCAGACAGCGACACCCATGCCATTACAGCAATAGTAACCAAAGTAACACCCAACACCACAGCTACCAAACATGCTACACAAAAATCACCAAACAACTTTGTAGAAAGATCCATTATTCACCTCCAGTTTTAGTACATTTAATACGCAGAACGTCATTGTATTTTTCGCAAGTTCTACCAGGAGTAGTTGACTTATATCAACAAAGCGATTTATTAGAAAATTAGTAAATTATTATTTATTATTGACCAGGTACATCGTCAATTCCGGCCAATAAGTAATAATTAAAACAGCCGCAATTAAAATAAACATAAACGGGATAGTGGCATGATAAAGCTCAGTCACGGGCTTATGAAAACGATAACTGGCAATAAATAAATTCATGCCCACGGGTGGAGTGAAATAACCAATCTGCATATTGGCTAAAAAAATAATACCGAGATGAATCGGATGAATATCGTAACCAAGCGCTATCGGTAATAGCAAAGGCACAATAATCACCAGGGCGGAAAACACATCCAGAATCATGCCCAGCAATAACAGGAAGATATTGAGCAGCATCAAAAAGGTCAATTTGCTATCGATGTGCGAACGAATAAATTCAAACAAACGATTAGGTACTTCGGTATCAATAAGATAATTAGTCGAGGCCAGAGAAACACCAAGGATAACCAGCACACCACCAACCAGTACCATGGAATCTCGCATAATTTCTGGTAGTTTATTAAATGGCACTTCCCTTAAAATCAAGACTTCCACAATCAGCACGTACATCACTGCCACAGCCGCGGCTTCGGAAATAGCAAATATGCCGGAGTAAATGCCACCGATTAAAATAAACGGCATAGGAATTTCCCACATAGAGCTGCGCAAAGCTTTTAACAGTTTATTAATGCTAAAAGGCGTTCGTCTTATCTCGGGGCGTTGATGACTTTTATATATGCTATAGGCTGTGAGCATGAGCAACATCATCAAACCGGGCAATAAACCAGCGAGGAAAAGATCGTCTATCGCGACCGGCTGACCGATACCCATTTGTTGCACAATCACACCATACAAAATTAATGCGATTGATGGCGGAAACAATAAACCCAGACTACCCGACGAAGTAATCAAGCCAAGATTAAAACGCTCTTCATATCCTGCCTGTTTCATCGCCGGATACAAAATCGCGCCCAGTGCAATAATAGTCGCCCCCGATGCGCCGGTTAGTGCGGTAAAAAAAGCACAGGCAAATAATGAAACGATAGCCAGACCTCCGGGCATCCAGCCTAGCAAAGCATCCGTCAGCAAAACTAAACGTTCAGAGGCTTTACTCTCACCCAGCACATAACCAGCTAGCGTAAACAAAGGTATGGCTAACAAAATAGGTGTATCGACTATACGGTAAATTTCTATCGCTATGACAGAGAGATCAACATCAATGGATGAAAAGCCATATAGCGCACTGCTTGCGATAATAACAAACAGCGGCACGCCCATAATAACCAGTGCAGCAAGTAGAACGACACCCAGCATTAGCGAGCATCCTGCTCAGGCGGAGAAATGAATAGCAGCAGATAACGAAACGCTATCATGAAAAATCCGATTGGAATGATCAGCTCAGTGACCCAGGCTGGAATATTGGCGAAAGCGATGGTTTCGTATTCATAGTCCATTTGTACAAATCGCACTGCATGCCATGAAATCAAACTACAGACAAAGATACAGAATGCGTAAACAGAACGCTGTAGGTATTTAATATGTTTTTTTGAGACGTAGCGAGTAAAGAAATCGATACGGATATGGTTATCGTTACGTGTAGCTACAACAGCGCCACCAATAGCCACCCATAAAACAAGCACCCTTAGCAAAGGGTCGATCCAGACTACGCCTTCGCCAAATACATTGCGAAAGAAAATTTGTGCAACGGCCAACACCACCATCACCGCCAGGGTCAAAATTAGAAACCAGTCTTCCAGCTTATTAATAAAACCCAGGAAACCTGTGACTTGTTTTTTCATATTGAAACTAGATCAGTGCTTAGCTTTGGCAGCAGCCACATGATCCATGATATTTTTGTATGCAGCGGGACTATAGCTATTATCTTTTTTCAACTTATCAATCGCCATATCACCAATCGCATACCACGCATCCAGTGACGCTTTGGGCAATGATACATACTCAATACCCTGTTGCTTGAGTGCATCCTGTGCAGCCAGGTTATCACGTCGATTAGCTGCATCAATACGCTTAAAAGCAGCTGTCATAACTTCACGAACAACAGCCTGGTCGTCTTTTTTTATTTTATTGAAAGCTTTCTTATCGATAACTAGCATGGCTGCAATATAAGTGAGTGGCACATCAATCACGTACTTAACACGAGTATGCCATTGCAGTGCAATCGCACCAATGGGCGAAGTAATAACGGTATTGACCAGACCTGTCTGCAAACCAGTCAATACATCAGATACCGGCAACGTAACCGGTGAGACTTCGGCACTACTAAAGACAGCTTCACCTACTTTATTGCCACCAGGTATCCATACTTTTTGTTTGCGTACATCTTCAACGGTATACAGAGAACTATCGGACATCATGTAGGTAAAACCACCTTCACCAAAACCAAATGAAACAAAGCCATTTTTCTCTAATTCATCGAGCAGTGTCTGGTCGAGTTTTTCACGCACATAATCAACCTGCTCTAATGTAGAAAATAGATAAGGTAAGCTATATATGTCGATATCAGGATAAATAGCTCTGAGACTGCCCGTGGTGACTGCTCCACCCTGCAATTGACCAATACGTATTTTTCTCAATACGTTTTCATCGCTACCCATGACGCCACCAGGATAGAATTTAAGCACCACTCTACCCTGAGTTCTTTTCTTAACTTCTTTTGCACCCGCACGCATTTCCTGCATCCACATAGTACCATCAGGTGAAATGGTGGCGATTTTTATAGTTTTTGCGTTAAGTGGAGACGTCGCCATAATCAATGGCAAAATCAAACATAATTGTGTCAGTCTTCTAAGTATCAATTTAAATAACTCCAAAATAGTTGAGTGTTAGATTATTAAAAATAATCTTCAGCGTCAGCCAGCAGCTCTTTGGCTTTGATGCGAGCAATGGTATCAATTAATAAAGTTTCCGAGCCTTTAGTGTCAACCGCTAACAACTCATTCAACAAACTATCGTGTAGTTCTCTATCAAACAATAAGCGCGCATATTTTTCAGCGTACATTAATAAGGCCATCAAATTTTTACGTTCTGAAATCTCTAAGGCACGTTCAAAATGTTTTTTTGCAAGCTCAGGCTTACCGCCCATAGCAGGCGGTAATAATGACTCCATGACGCCCATATACAAATGCGCATCACCATTGCTGATGGCTTCATCTAATTCCAGAACCTTTGTAATAATTGCTTTGGCTTTGGGCAATTCTGCTACCGCATTCCAGTCTGCACGATTCACCTGAATCAAACCTGTCCAGGCTGCACCGTAGGCGAACAATATAGATGCATCCTCTTTTTTGAAGTCTTTAATAACTTGCTCAAATGCATGATAAGACATAGTTTTTGCTGTGCAGGACTTTGGCATACGCAAGCACACGGCTCGCTCTGCGTATTCAAAAGCTCTTTTTGCCAGAATTATTTTACGTTCTTTTTCTTTAACAAATACAGACGCATAGGAACTGTATAAGCGTGAACCTGAAACCAGTAAATCAACATTTTCCTGATCACCCCGGATTAAACTGCTCACCAAAATTAAATAAGTAGGGATGGCTTGCTTGACGGTTTCAGGTTCATCATGTGACAAAATCGTCGCTGACAGATCTTCAGCAAACTCTTTTTTTGCCGAGGAAATCAAAGAACCACAAGCGGTCAATGACAGCAACAAAACTGTAATCAGAGAATATCGAACCAGCATATAAAACACCCTGAACACTTGCATTTTTTTGTCTTCAAAATTCATTATGGTTAATGAGGATGGTAGATATTAAAGTGTTTGGAGCATTTTAACCAGTCGCTTATTAACTGGCCAAATGATATTGCTAATCAGTTACTTACCTATCACTCGACATGTACGCATTATGCCTAAATTTCAGACAAAAAAAAGCCAGCCGATTATAGGCTGGCTTTTTTCAAAGTACCGTGAATTTACTCTACAGACATGCTCTGCAATCCAGAAACAGAACGCACCCATGGTGTAGAGCCTGTGCTTTGCTCAATATCCATCGCTGCCCGCACCGCTGTTTGATAATCATCATAAACACCAACCAGAACATGAATAATATCACCATCATGGTCAGTTTTAACTATCTGCATATCATCCAGAGCATGTGAATTTTGATAACGATTTACATTAGCCAGCACTCGCCCGGCATAAACCTGTACCGCATAAGCTGTCGATGAAGCGCCCATAATATCGGTAGCAACAGCGCTAACACTGGGCTCTTCCTCTACAGTTTCAATAGCAACCATTTCTGGCTCTGCTTCAAGCTCCAGTTTTTCAAACGCGGACATCTCTTCAACAGGAACAGGCTCTGCATCAAAATCAGAAATGGATTCTAACTCAGGCTCAGCAACCATCTCAGCCTCGAGCATGGTGGACTCAGCCATTGCTTCTTCAACAATAGGAGCATCTTCCATGCTATTTACTTCTACAGCTTCATCCAGGCTCACTTCAACAAATTCTTCAGAAGGAGCATTGGCCATTTCAGCATCACGTTTAGACTTCCAGGGTGAACTATCTCCCTGATTCCATGAAGATGAATTAGAACAGCCAGCAAGACCCACCATAAATAAAGAGCTGATTATGATGCCTTGTATTTTTCTTATTTTCACGATATATCTCCAGTACATTGATTCATTTTCAAAGATTGTAGTCTAAATCTATGAAAATTCAGCTTATTTAACATCTATGCTAAATATTTTTAATTTTGTTCAAAAAAAAGGAGCCAAAAGGCTCCTTTTCTATAAAAAAGCGAACCCCAATCAGGACGCTTCTTCAACAGCTTTCATGCTTAGGCGGATACGACCCTGACGATCGATTTCCAGAACCTTAACTTTTACGCTGTCACCTTCAGATAATTTATCACTAACCTTGTCAACACGCTCTTCACAAATTTGAGAAATGTGAACCAGACCATCTTTACCCGGCAGAATTTCAACAAAGGCACCGAAGTCCATGATCTTCTTAACTGTACCGTTATAAACAGCATCTACTTCTGCATCAGAAGTGATCTCTTCAATACGTGAACGGGCTTTTTCAGCTGCAGCCAGGTCACTGGAAGCAATCT
>JAGLQT010000057.1 GCA_023136715.1 Gammaproteobacteria bacterium
CCTGCTCCCAAAGCAGGCGCGCTACCAGACTGCGCTATACCCCGATAACCACATAACCAGCTGGATATGTGGAGGCGGGGAATGATACGCGTTGCCCCTATATTGGTCAAGATAGAATTCATCAATTGAACGACTGTTTTTTACTTGTGGCGGGGACATTACGCATGAGAGAATTCGCAACCTCATTATTCAAATAAGTACGGACAAATAATCCCATGCCTGCAAACATTATCGACGGCAAAGCCATCGCAGCAGAAATACGTGAACAGATGGCGGAGCGCGTACGTGCCCGGGTTGCCGCAGGCAAATCAGCTCCTGGCCTGGCCGTCATCCTGATTGGCGAGAACCCAGCTTCACAGGTATATGTTCGCAATAAAGAGAATGCCTGCAAAGAGGTGGGAATTATCTCTACTTCTCATCGCCTACCCACAGAAACCAGCGAAGAAGCACTGTTATCATTGATTAATGAACTGAATGCAGACGAAAGCGTTCACGGCATTCTGGTTCAGGCCCCACTGCCGGACCATATAGATTTTGAGAAAGTCATTGAAACCATTATCCCGGAAAAAGATGTGGACGGTTTCCATCCTTATAATATTGGACGCCTTGCAGTACGTATGCCAATGCTGCGTTCCTGTACTCCCTATGGTGTGATGAAGTTGCTAGAATTCAGCAACATCAACGCTAAAGGCAAACATGCTGTAGTGGTCGGTGCCTCCAACCACGTGGGTCGTCCGGTGGGACTGGAATTACTTCTGGCTGGTGCTACTGTTACCACCTGCCATCGTTTTACCCCAGATCTAGCAGAGCACGTGGGTCGTGCTGATATTCTAGTTGTTGCCGTCGGCAAAGCAGGTATCGTCAAAGGCGAATGGGTCAAACTCGGTGCTACCGTGATTGATATTGGCATCAACCGTACTGAAGATGGAAAACTAACGGGGGATGTTGATTTTGAAGCGGCGGCTGATAGAGCGGCATACATCACTCCTGTCCCGGGAGGCGTAGGGCCAATGACGGTTGCCATGCTGTTGCGCAATACGCTCGAAGCGGCAAAAAACCACGATTCAAATCGTTAGCATCTAATCAACTTCACAATATTCTGGAGTGGATCAATGGGGTCAGACTCGATTGATCTGCAAGAAATAGAAAAAGACTCGGCAGCCAACCACTATTAGTTATCCGAACCATCAAAATCGACCAGTCCGCGCAGCACCAGATCAGTAAAGCTCACAATACCGATCACCTTGCCATTTTCAACCACTGGCGCGCGCGATAATCCAAAACGCTCCAGAAATCTTGCGCAATAACGAATATCCATTTTTGGATCAATCGGCAACAATGGCTTCGACATAATTTCATAAACATTCGTCCGTTCTGGCGAGCGATCTTTTGCCAGTACATTTTTAGCAATATCTGACAGCAACAACATGCCATATTCATCGTTCTCGTTACGTTTATCTATAATCAACGACTTAGTCTCAACATGTTTCATAGTGCGCAAAGCATCCATGATCGTCATTCTCCCATCAACCATATCGAAATTTGTTTTCATTACATCACGAACACGAACAACTTTTCTTTCAGGGCTCATCATAAAACCTCCTCAACAACATCAGTCAATTTTTCAATCTGGCCAGCCACACCAACCGCATCTTCCACATCTATCTGAAAAGCAATACCGGTACCTGGTCGAACATCAAACTCACCGACATCACTAATCTTTTCAAGTATGTGTCGGCTTAGATGCTCTTCCACCAGAAACAACAACATATCGCGTTGCGTTTCCAGCGAAAGTCCAAAGAAAGTTTTGCTGATAGCCAGACCCTCTCCGCGTGCATTATTAATCACGGTTGCTCCGGTTGCACCCGACTCACGTGCAGCCTGCATCACTTTATCTGTCTTTTCATCTTCAACAAGAGCTATTATTAATTTGAAATGCATACGCACCTCCTAATTGAACACGCCAAAAAATATTTCTTAAACCAATTCATATCCATCACTCACTTTTTTCTCCACGCTTTGCTTGCCACGCAGAAAGCTGCGCATAACTCATCACCGAAATTATCGGGAACAAACTGGCAAAGGCAATCAAACCAAAACCATCAATTAAGGGACTTCTGCCTGGCACTGTTTCAGCCAGGCCCAAACCCAAAGCAGCCACTAATGGCACTGTCACCGTTGATGTGGTCACACCACCAGAGTCATAAGCCAGCGGCACAATTGATTTGGGCGCATAAAAAGTCTGTATAACAACAATGACATAACCGGAAATGATGAAATAATGTATCGGCGCACCTATGACGATTCTGTACGCACCCAGGGAAATACCAACTGCAACACCAATAGCCACTGCAATTCTCAAGCCCCAAATGCTGATGGAACCACCAGAAACTTCATTGGCTTTAATGGCTACCGCAATCAAAGAAGGTTCCGCAATGGTCGTACTAGCACCAATGGCAAAGGCGAAAATATACACCCAGTAATAATCCTGCCAGTGTAATACACCCGTCGTAACACGCACAGTTTCTAAAAACGCGGGATCAGTCAGCTGCGAGGCCATCATGCGACCCACAGGAAAAAGTGCCAACTCCAGCCCAAGCAGAAAAAACGTTATACCCAGCAGAACATAAAACATACCTATTAGCACTTTCTTTATATTTGGCACCCGCTTTCTAATAACAAGAAACTGGAAGCCAAAAATAATGATAGCAATCGGTATCACATCAAACAAAGTTGATGCCAGTTTATCGCCAAGAGCCTGAATAAAATCCATTTAGACGACCATCCCATAAGCCAGAACAAAAATGATGGGTGTTAATGATGCAAAGGCAATTAAACCAAAACCATCTAGCATCGGGTTACGTCCAGAAATTGAAGAAGCCAGACCAATACCAAGGGCAGTCACCAATGGTACGGTAATAGTCGATGTGGTTACACCACCTGAATCATAGGCAATACCTATAATTTCATCTGGCGCAAACCCGGTCATAATAATCACCATGACATAACCGATCATGATCATAAAATGTATTGGCCAATTCTTTAATATACGTAATACACCGATAACAATGGCAAAACCTACCGACAATGCAACAGTAAAACGTAAACCGGTGGAATAACTATCCATTGCTTCCGCATGATTATCAATATGCCCTGCTCTGGCAGCCACTTTCGCCGCTTCATCAGCTACAGCAATCAATGCAGGTTCAGCCACGGTTGTGCCAAAACCCAGCGCGAAAGCAAAAGTCAGCAACCAGAACACACTGCCCTTTTTGGCAAAGGCATGCGCCATGGACTCACCAATTGGGAACAGGCCCATTTCCAAACCATAGATAAAAAAGGTTAGCCCGATAATGACAAAAAAAACGCCTGAAAGAAGAGATCCCACATTCTCCAGTGGCTGCTGCAAAACAAACAGCTGAAAAAAACCAATGACCAATATAATGGGTGCGAGATCACGCACGCTGCCCATCATCGAATGCAAAAAAGCTAATAGTGGTTTATTCAAAATTTGAATCTAAAAAAATAATTAACATATACATTGGAGATTAAACGCCAATCCTCTCCCGTGCAATGATTTCAATCAAGCCATCATCGGGAAGCATTAGATATTAAAAAATCTTTTTGTGTTAGTTAATGCCGCCTGTTCCAGTTCCTCACGATCTACTCCCATATATCGAGATACCACTTCCGCAATATGCGGTAGATAACAGGGCTCATTACGACGACTTTTAATGGGTTTTTCAGCCAGGTCTCTCGGCAACAAATAGGGCGCATCAGTCTCGAGCATCACTCTGTCTAAAGGGATTTCTTTGACCGCCTGCTGCAAATCTCGGCCTCGTCGCTCATCACAAATCCAGCCTGTGACACCGATATACATATCCAGCTCAAGATAATCATTCACCTCGGCAGCCGTGCCGGTAAAACAATGCGCAACAGCGTTGCCCAGCTGAGGTCGAATATTTCTCAACATGGCCACAAAATCATCATGCGCATCACGTTGATGCAGAAATACCGGCTTGCCGATCTCAGCTGCCAGTGCCAGCTGCGCATCAAAAGCAGCACGTTGATTCTCCTGAGTGGAAAAATTCCGGTTGTAATCCAGGCCACATTCTCCTATCGCAAGCACGCAGTCTTCCTCACCAAGCTCCGCCAACTGCATAGTTGTATTCTTTATATAATCATCAGCATGATGTGGATGTACACCTGCCGTTGCAAAAAGTGAACGTGGGTACTGCTGGCACAACTCAATTGCCTTACGACTATGCTCAACGTCGGTACCAGTGACAATCATCTTACTGACACCAGAATCCACCGCCCGCTGCACCACCTCATCCAGGTCATCATGAAACGAACTGCCCGTTAAATTCACACCAATATCAATATATTCACTCATCTGCGCTATCATAACAGCTGCTAACAATTTCGAAACACCATGCCTAACAACCAACATAAAACATCGCTTTGTATTATCTGTGATAACGATACTCGACATGAGCAGGCCAGCTCATTTGCCGCTGATCATCAACTGCCACTGCTAAACAAACAAGATGATACTTTTGAATTACAGCTGATTTTTGGTGATGAACGCATTGAACTCTACGACAGGCAGCTCAATACCAGCATCTACGTAGATTTTGTTAGCGGCGCTCTGGCCCACAGACAACAATTTGGAGGCGGCCGCGGTCAGGCTATCGCCAAAGCGATTGGACTAAAACAGGGAAAAAATCCAGAGGTGCTCGATGTAACTGCAGGATTGGCACGTGACGCCTATATATTAGCGACTCTCGGCTGCCACATAACACTGGTCGAGCAGTCACCAATCCTGTGTGCTTTAATTGAAGATGGAATGAAACGCGGACTTGAAAATGAGCAAAGTGCACAGATACTTTCTGGCCAGTTTGAACTCCACAATCAAAATGCCATTGATTACATGAGTAAGCTGGATGAACAGCAGCGCGCCGATGTTATCTACATCGACCCCATGTACCCGGAAAGAAAAAAATCCGCCCTGGTCAAAAAAGACATGCAAATCCTGCAACGACTACTGGGTAAAAATAAAAATGACGGTGAGCTTCTGGATGCCGCTCTGAATTGTGCCAGAGAAAGAGTGGTAGTAAAAAGACCCAGCCACGCTCCCTGTTTAACTGAAACAAAACCCGCCACATCTATCAACAGTAAAAAAACCCGATACGATATATATCTAACTAAATCATCCTGACACTAATTACTGCAACAGCCTGTTAAACATTTAATCCCTGAAATTATTGTATTGCAAAGGCATTTCAAGATCTGAGCCTTTCAACATTGCCATCACCTGCTGCAAATCGTCTCTTTTCTTTCCTGTGACGCGAACCTGTTCACCCTGAATCGAGGACTGAACCTTTAGCTTTGAGTCTTTAATTAGCTTGACGATTTTTTTCGCCAGCTCTTTATCAACGCCCTCTTTAACTTTAATCGTCTGATAGGCGCGCATACCACGCTCTTCAATGGCACCCTTTTCCAGGCAACCAATTTCAATTTTTCTGGCTGATAGTTTTTTATACATAATATCGTGCATTTGTTTAACCTGAAACTCGTTAGTCGCCTCCAGATTCATCGCACCATCTTTCACAGTGACCTTGGAATCACTACCTTTAAAATCAAAACGTGTGCTAACTTCACGATTCATCTG
>JAGLQT010000058.1 GCA_023136715.1 Gammaproteobacteria bacterium
GTATGGACAAGATTGATCGCTTAACGATTACCAGTAAACGCAACAATGATTTCGTCAGCGAAGTCGATCGTAAGGCTGAAGAGGCGATTATCGATATATTGCGCCAGGCTTACCCGGAATATGGCATTCTCGCCGAAGAAAGCGGTGCACAGGGTGAAGATGCTGAATTCCAGTGGATTATTGATCCTCTGGATGGCACCACCAACTTCCTGCATGGCTTCCCCCAGTTTGCGGTCTCAATCGCCCTAAAGCAGAAAGACCGCATCATCGCAGGCGTTATCTACGACCCTGTATCTCAGGAGCTGTTCACCGCATCCAAAGGTGATGGCGCACAGCTCAATGGCAAAAAAATTCGTGTCTCGGGTAAGGTGGGGCTTAAAGGCTCACTGTTGAGTACCGGCTTTCCGTATCACGACCAGAGCTACCTCAATACTTATATGAAGACCATGACACAGCTCATGGCACCCGCCGCCGGCATTCGACGCCCTGGCTCCGCCGCGCTAGATTTAGCCTGGCTGGCCGCAGGCCGTACCGATGGTTTCTGGGAATTTAATTTGAGTGCCTGGGATATCGCCGCAGGTATTTTGATCGTACGTGAGGCAGGCGGTCTGGTCACCGATTTTCAGGGTGAAGATAACTACCTCAAAACGGGCGACATCATCGCTGCTACTCCGAAGGTGTTCCCGGAAATGATGAGAATCATCAGCAGCAGCGTCAAAGGTAGCGCCTACGCAGAGCGATAGGCGCCATAGGTAACTACTGAGCCTTCGCCTCTTCTGGCGTTAATGCTTTAATAGTCAGGGCATGCATAGCGCCACTCTGGATATGCTCATTCAACAGGGCATAAACCATCTTCTGCTCAGCCACCATGGTTTTACCTTCAAAAGCATCGGAAACAACCACCGCGGTATATTTTGTACCATCCGCCGTTACCGTTGCTTCACTACCGGGAATACCGGCCTCAATAATTTTTTTAACTTCGCTGGTTTCCATTACATAACCTCTTATAAAATTTTGCGCGATGATACAGGGTATTTTAAAGCATGACACCGTATATTCCATACTGGTATAAATGACGCCATGAACAATATCACGCAACTGGTACTACTCTGCCGCCCGGGTTTTGAAAAAGAATGCGCCGGTGAAATCATGGATTATGCCAGTGAGCTTGGTTTTCCCGCTTATATCCAGACCAAGCCTGATACCGGTTATGTGTTACTGATTGGCGCAGGCGAACCCAATATCAGCGAACTAATCCCACAACTGGATTTCAAACAGCTCATTTTTACCCGCCAGTGGTTCGCAAGCTTACCTAAACTCAATGACCTGCCAGAACAGAACCGAATAACGCCAATCATCAATGCCATCAAATTACTGGATCAAGATTTCAACGATATTGAACTGGCCTACCCGGACACCAACGAAGGCAAATCACTCAGTCGTTTCTGCAAACAATTCAACCCACACTTACTGGCCGCGCTGAAAAAACAAAAATTATTATCAGCACATTCAGGACAGCGCTTACATATTTTATTTTTAGATTCTCAGCAGGCTTTTGTCGGTTCAACACCGATTGAAAACAGCGCACAGATTGCTATGGGTATCCCTCGTTTGCGCATGCCCTCCTCGGCCCCCAGTCGCTCAACGCTGAAACTCGAAGAAGCTATTCACTGGTTTATCGACGACGAATCAAAAGTCATTAAAAACGGTATGACCGCAGTTGATCTCGGTGCCGCTCCCGGTGGCTGGAGCTGGCAACTGGTGCAACGAGGTTTACTGGTTACCGCCATCGACAACGGCCCGATGGAAGGTAAGTTAATGAGAGGCGGCATGGTCGAACACTATAAAACCGATGCCTTCACCTACCGCCCGAAGAAAACCATCGACTGGCTGGTGTGTGACATGGCCGAACGCCCCTCACTCGTCAGCAAACTCATTGCCAAATGGTTTACCCGCAAAGACTGTAATAACGCCATCTTCAATTTAAAGTTACCGATGAAGAAACGACTGCAGGCAGTTAATGAATGCCTGGATCAAATCCACCAGGATTTAAACGGCGCAGACATTCCACACCAGATACAGGCCAAACATTTATATCATGACCGTGAAGAAATCACTGTTTGTATAATGACCCTGTAATTACCAACACTATTATTTCGGCGAGCATAATAAAATGATTTGCCCAAATACACGAAACCCAACATAAAGAATCATCGTCATGCAAAGCAAAGCCCTGAAACCCGAAGAATACTTTATTAAAGACGAACCTTTTTATCAGGCAGTCGGTGAAGAGATCGAGGTTTTTGAAGCTGCTTATCGACAGGGTCTACCGGTTCTACTCAAAGGGCCAACTGGGTGTGGCAAAACCCGTTTCATGGAACACATGGCCTGGCGTTTGAAACGCCCCCTGATCACGGTTTCCTGCCATGACGACTTAACCTCTTCTGATCTGGTCGGGCGTTTTTTAATCTCCGGCGGTGAAACTGTCTGGGTCGATGGGCCACTGGCTCGCGCTGTACGCCACGGCGCAATATGTTATCTCGATGAAGTCGTCGAAGCACGCAAAGATACCACCGTGGTGATTCATCCCCTGGCCGATGACCGCCGCGTGCTACCGATGGAAAAAGTCGGCGAACTGTTAGAAGCAACACCCGACTTCTGCCTGGCGATCTCCTACAACCCCGGCTACCAGAGCGTGATGAAAGATTTAAAACAAAGTACACGTCAACGCTTTGTTGCTCTTGAATTCGACTACCCTGACGCGCAACTGGAAGCCGAGATCATCATCAAGGAAACCGGCATTGATGCACAAACTGCTCAGCGGCTGGTTAAGTTCGCCCACATGACCCGTGACCTGAAAGGCAGCGGTCTGGATGAAGGTGCTTCGACTCGCTTATTAGTACACGCCGCTAAACTGATTCACGATGGCATCAAACCTATCACTGCATGTCAGACGGCAATCACCCAGGCGATTACCGATGACACTGATATGTTGATCGCGATCAACGAGCTTTCATCTTCCCTGTTTTAGTTTTCACACGCTAAGAAACACGAGCCATGTCTCGAGAGTCACTCAACGAAGATCAGATCATTGAATTTCTGGATGAAGTTCTGGAAGTCGAATTTTCATTTGTAAAAAATGAATACCCTGCCGCTGATATTGTTACACAGGAAAGATCGATTCAGGACTTCAT
>JAGLQT010000059.1 GCA_023136715.1 Gammaproteobacteria bacterium
ATAAATCTTTCATCCTGACAATGGCAAAAGCCACAATCACTAGAAATGCTAACAATACGATATCTATCAGGGATTCGATGATGTCGACTCACTGTCTGATTTACTGTCTTTCTGCATTGATAACTCATCGTATCTGGCAGCATTGGCTAATGCATGGCTTGCCGTGGGGCTGATGAATATAGCCATGAGCAGGATGATCATTAGCTTCACATCTACTAGAAAATCCGGGTTGTAGAATATCAGGCCGATTAGGATCATCGCCGTAGCTAGTGTGTCGGTCACACCGACTGCATGCATTCGAGTATAAAAATCTGGAAAGCGTAAGATGCCAAGCCCACCCGTGAGACATAAAAAGCTGCCTATCAGTAAAAGCAAGCCACTACTAATATTCATTAATAGATCCATTATTTTTTCGGTTGCTCGCTGTGTTTGATTACGAAATGGTTGGAATAACGCAATACGCCGATTACGCTAATAAAATTGATAAGGGCATAAACGATAGCGATATCCAGAAACTCTGGCCGACCCATGACAAAACCTAACAGTGAAATAAGTAAAACGGTTTTGGTACCAAACATATTGACAGCAAGTACACGGTCATAGGGTGTAGGCCCCATAATCGCTCGAATAATCGCCATCATCATGACGACTAGAATGGCTAAGGTTGCAGCTATTAACATTGGCTTTCCACTTGAGTGACTCGTTTGTCCATTTCTCCAGCTTCCAGGTCTTTAATCGATTCCTTTAATAAAGCATGAACCAGGAACTGATCACCTTCTATATTTACTGTAACGGTTCCAGGCGTCAGTGTGATGGAGTTAGCATAGATGACTTTCCCCATCTCCGTTTTCTGGCTGGCTGTAATGGTCGCAAAAACAGGAGATATTGACTTGTTGCCAAGCCAGATATGTTTTACCACCAATAAATTGGCAAGAAAAATTTCTTTAGTAAGCCAGGCATGGTAAGCGGGTATTTTTAAAGTGAGACACAAGGGTTGAGCTTCGTGGTCAATTACATCCATTTGGTGTGCTACGTACACAACGGAAGCAATCGATATTATTCCAAGCCACAGCATGAGGGACGTGTGGTGTTCTGAGTTAGCCAGCCAGAATGCAGCTAAAGCTAGAGATAGCAGAATAGTATGTCGCATGAGTTTACTGATTCTCTTCTAAGAGTGCATAAAATGGCCATGCCAGAGTGAACTCTTGTTATTAATGTGAAAAAGATGCCTATCGTTGACCTTGATTGTTGATCAGGTCGGTCTGCATGGGCGCTCAGCTTTAAATTCATCAATATAATATCACTTAGTTTCCAACTCTTACTCGTTAATTTGTCTTAACTGTATCTAGTCATGGATTTCATCATATAGTTCAGCAGCACTACACTCAGGCTGATAAATCAGTATGACCAGTCAAAATAAAACTTATGTAGCCACAGATCAGAGTGGATAAACAGTCCACGTATCTGCATTCACCGAGAGTGAAGCGAGGCAAAAAGCTGAGGAAATATTAGGCTATGGAAATGTTGTTACGTTTCATGAAATATAAAGTGAGTTATAAAGATATATAGCAACCAGGTCATTTTCCAATAGCTGATTTACAGCATCTGTGCAGACTCTGTGCAGAATGGTCGTGTAAAAAGGTTAATAATCATCATTATTAGTAATTACTTATAGAAGAGATAGTAACTATAAGAAAGCAATCGTAATCGCTCGTAAGCAGAATTCAGAGAACTTAAAAACCCCAGCGCCAAGTTTATCGTAACCATTTACCATATACAGAAAAAAAGCAGGACGTTTTCCCGTCCTGCTTTTTCAGTATAAAACTAAGGGGTTATTTTCTAGGTAAAATAACTCTCGTTCCACCACATATGCACAGCAATGCTCGCTGCATAACCAAGCGCGATCACTGGTGTCCATTTAAGGTGACCAAAGAAAGTGTACTTACCCTGCGCCTGCCCCATCAGCGCTACACCTGCGGCTGAACCAATCGACAACAATGAACCACCAACACCGGCAGTCAAGGTGACCAGCAACCACTGCCCCGTATCCATATGAGGCTCCATGGTGAGTACAGCAAACATCACCGGAATATTATCGACAATCGCTGACAAGACACCAACGGCAACATTGGCCTTGGTTGGGCCCCAGTCGGTATACATAATTTCAGAAACCAATGATAAGTAACCAAGGAAACCTAAACCGCCTACACACAAAACAACACCGTAGAAGAACAGCAAGGTATCCCATTCGGCACGTGCAATTTTGTTGAACACATTAAAGGCAACCACTTCACCGAGCTGGCCTTCTTGTTCTTCGTCACCACAACGCGCGATGATGCAGCGATTATGTGTTTTCTTCAGGAAGTAACCGAAGAACTGCAAGTAACCTAAACCGGTCAACATACCAATTACTGGGGGCAGGCCAAGAAAGTTATGGAAGCTCACTGCGGTAACAATAGTTAAAAGGAACAATGCAATGATACGTTTCGCACCACGGGACATAACAGCAGAGTCATCTGTACCTTCTGGTTGTTCATCAGGCACAGCGAAATGCATGATTGCTGCTGGCACGACAAAGTTAACAACAGAGGGAACGAACAGTGCAAAGAAAGTACCAAAACTTACCATACCTTTTTGCCACACCATCAGCGTGGTGATGTCACCAAAGGGTGAGAACGCACCACCGGCATTTGCGGCGACAACAATGTTGATACAGGCCAGGGTGACAAATTTGGTATTGGTACCACCAACAGCCAGAACCACGGCACACATTAATAATGCAGTGGTTAGGTTATCGGCAACTGGCGAAATAAAGAATGCCAGAACACCTGTCATCCAGAATAATTTACGGAAACCGAAACCCTTGGCGATCAACCATGAACGCAAAGCATCGAAGACTTTGCGCTCTTCCATGGCGTTGATGTAAGTCATCGCGACCAGCAGGAACAACATCAGCTCTGCGTATTCGAGCAGGTTGTGGCGAACGGCATGTTCAGCCAACTTGGACATTTCAGGGCCCTGTTGCGTGTACACCCAACCGATGGTGCCCCAGATTATGCCGGCGGCAATAATGACCGGCTTAGATTTGCGTAAATGCAAAAACTCTTCACCGATCACCAGCGCATAAGCAACGACAAAAACAACGATAGCAAAAAATCCCACGCCAGCATCTGTCAGATCAAGGCGTGTTGCTTCACCTGTGGCTGCTGCGGTACTCGCCAGTGTCATGGTTGGCAACATCAAAGCCGCCAGTGCCAGCCAGGTTTTATTCAAAAGTTTAGACATAATGTCGTTCCTAATAATCTAAATTAAAATACCAAATTCATCATTAGCATCATAACGACCAGGAATAATATGGTCATAATACCGCCTGCTTTCATAAAGTCCGGTACTCTATAACCACCAGGACCCATGATCAAGGCGTTCACCTGATGGGTTGGAATCAGGAATGAGTTTGAGGTTGCAATAGCGACGGTCAAAGCAAATACCGCAGGACTGGCATCAACACCATTGGCCTGCAAACTAACCGCAATATTCACGGCTAATGGTACCAGCAGTACCGTTGCACCTACGTTGGACATAACCAGGGTAAAGAAGGTAGCCAGAATCGCAATAGATAACTGGATAACCCAGACATCCATATCACCGACCACTAACAGAGTCTGCTGTGCAATCCAGGCTGCCGTACCCGATGTTTCAACGGCGAGGCCTAACGGAATCAAACTCGCCAGCAGGAATACAGTTTTCCATGAAACCGCTTCATAGGCTTCATCAATATTCAGTACGCCGGATAACACCATGCCAATGGCACCGGTTAACAATGCTACTGATAAACGTAAATCAGTAAACAGCACCATAGACAGGGCGATGGCAAAGAACAAACCCGCCCAGCCAACTTTATGAGGACGCACTTCTTCGTGTGGGTACTCTGTGGTCACCACAACAAAGTTAGAATCTTTTTCCAGACGCGCCAGTGCAGCCCAGCTAGTGTGAACAACCAAAGTATCACCGGCTTCGAAAGGCAGGTTACGAATATTGTCACCTTCGCGCAGGGTTTCACCATCACGATGCAGAGCGACCAGTGCGGTACCGTAAGTTTTACGCAACCACAAGTCACAGGCACTCTTACCAATTAAGTGAGAACCGGGTGGAATAACGATGTCCGCAATACCCGATTTTGCTGTTGATAATGAATCTGCAAAAGTATCCAGCTCACTGTGCAGCTCAAGGTCATATTTTTCAGTGAAGGCCAATAAATTTTTCGGCGCAGCCAGAACACCCAGTACGCTACCCGCAGCGATACCAGTATCACGTGACAAACCACCCGCACCAACGCGCACGTCTTCACTACCGCTGCGTACTGCAACTACGCGAATGCGCTGTTCATGCTCGACATCATTCAGGTTAACGCCAACCAGAGCGCTGTCTTTTGGTACGGTGACTTCGAACAGGTCATAATCAAGACCATAAATTTTCTTGAAGTAATTAATCGCATCGCCGCCTTTGGTGCCTTTTTCAGCATCGGTTTTAGGCAGTACAAAACGACCCATGATGACAAAATAAATAATACCGGTAGCAACCAGAGCCAAACCAATCGGCGTTACTGAGAACAGGCCCCAGGTATCCATCTGCTGAGCAGCGGGTAACGCCTGGTTAGAAGTCAGGATCAGGTCGTTGAGCAAGATCAGTGGTGAAGAACCCACCATGGTCACGGTACCACCGAGAATCGCGCAGAAGCCCATGGGCATTAACAAACGAGACATCGGCAAACCGGAGCGGGCTGAAATACGACTAACAACAGGCAGGAACAGAGCGGCAGCACCGACGTTTTGCATGAATGAAGAAATAATCGCTACGGTACTGGAGATGATGGGAATAATGCGACCTTCGGTTTTACCGCCTACTTTCAGAATAAACGCCGCTACTTTGGTCATCAGGCCGGTTTTATCCAGACCCGCACCGATAATCATCACCGCAATAATCGACATCACCGCATTACTGGAGAAGCCATTGAAGATTTGCTGGGTATCGACCAGGCCCTGTTCCAGGCCCATCAGCGGTGCAAACAAGGTGGTCAACCCCAGCAGTACCATAATGCTGATGGCCGCGACATCAACGCCCACCACTTCAAAGGCGAACAGGTAGATAGTGAGCAGCAAGAAGCCCGTCACCCAGGCCACTGGCACAGAAGGGGTGACGGTAGACAGCCACAATCCAACGATCACAAAAACAACCGCCACAACGATTTTCTTTATCGGTAAAGCTTTTTTTTCTTCAGTCATAATGATTCAATATTACTATTTAAGGAAATTCTAAATTTTTCGAGGCGCGCATTGTAGTCAACTAGACTTAAACTGAAAAGCGAAATAAAATGGCCGCTATGAACAATAATTTCGCACAGCAAATACGGCCTAATTAATCCACATGGACATAGAACAACTCAAGACTTTTCTCGAAGTAGAACGCATGCGAAACTTCCGCAAAGCCGCGGAAAACCTGTGCATTTCGCCCTCGGCGATCAGCGCCCGCATCCGCCAGCTGGAACAGACACTGGGCCTGGCCCTGTTCCGACGGGATCGCCAGAAAGTCAGCCTGACCCCAGCTGGTGAGCGCTTTGAGCGCCATGCCCGCTTCATACTCGGTGCCTGGGAACGCGCCCATGAGGAAATTGCACTCAGCGACCAGGTCGATAAACGCCTGACGGTCGCCGGTGTCACCAGCCTGTGGGAGATTTTACTCCAGGACTGGCTCAACAATATCCACTGTAATGCTCCGTTAATAGGTCTGCGCGCCGAAGCCAGCGCCTATGAAGGCATCGTACAAAAGCTGGAACAGGGCTCTATTGATCTCGGTTTTCTCTACGAACCACCGCAATTACGAGATATGGTGGTGCAGGAAGTCGGTGATGTTTCACTCATTATGGTCAGCGAGGAAAAGAATATCAGTGTCGATGATGCTTTATCAGAAGGTTATATTCGTGTTGACTGGGGCACCCAGTTCACCAGCCTGCACGAAGATTACTTCCCGCAACGCCCGATTGCAGCTGTCCGCGCCAATATAGCCAGTATTGCACTCGGCCTGATTGATAATTGCGGCGGTGCTGCCTATTTACCCACTTCACTGGTCAATGAGAAGCTGGAACAGGGCAAACTCTTCAAAGTTGAAGATGCTCCTGAGATACCATTGAAAGCCTATGCCATATTCCACATGCACGGTGAGCATCGAAATCTGATTGAGCAACTATTGCATACACTATAAATGTCAAAACACAGACATTTCATTTATCACACATATTACAGATTAATCAGAGTTATCTTATTTATTTCTTCTCAAATAATTTTTCACAATCCAGATCAAATCTCTAAACCCTAAACTCAGCTAGACTCTGTCGCTTTTACAGACACTCAAAATATTTATATGGATGCTCCACTCACACTTGGCTCTGCTTTTCTATTAGGACTGTTCACCAGCCTGCACTGCGTTGGCATGTGTGGTGGCATCATCGGTGCTCTGAGTCTTGGCTTGCCTGCAAAAATTCGCGACAACAAACTACAGCTGCTATTTTTTGTCGGCACTTATAATCTTGGCCGAATCATCAGTTACAGTCTTGCTGGCCTATTAGCTGGCGCAGTAGGCACTGAGATTTTAACTTCCGTCGGTTTTGAACAGGGGCATCAGATACTGCAATACATCGGCATTGCTATGATGATCAGCGTTGGCCTTTATCTCTCTGGCTGGTTACCGCAACTCGCCTATGTTGAAAGAATAGGCCGGCCTTTATGGAAAAAACTGGAACCTTTTGGCCGGCGATTATTACCCGTTTCCAATCCATTTAAAGCACTGGCCTATGGTCTGGTCTGGGGCTGGCTTCCCTGTGGCATGGTGTATTTTGTTTTGATCTGGGCTTTAAGCGCTGGCTCCGCCGTGCAAGGCGCACTATTGATGCTGGCTTTTGGCTTAGGCACATTACCGACACTACTAACGGCGGGATTCATGACTTCATGGCTGACGCGCTTTGCCAGCAATGCCAAAGTCCGAAGTATGGTTGGCCTAATTATTATTGCCATGGCCATCGGCAGCCTGTTTATTCCCATGCAGCACAATAACCATGGTACTGCACAGCCAGATCAGATGGATCCCTCAGAACATATGCATCACCATTAAGCCAACCCTGATTAATTATTATGAATGAGCAACTAAAAAAACTAACTAATCAGGACGATATTTATGTCGTCCATTCTGAGCTGCTAAAAAAACTCAACCCGGTATTTTCCAAAGGATTTTTCGATCACTACCAACGCGATGATGTAGAACGCACACACCTATTTAATGGTCGCCATGAAAACACCTACTTAAACGAACAGCATATTCCTGAATTAGCACAACTCAAACAGGAGGCCTGCAAATTTGCCAATCAAATTCTGGGCACCGAAGATATCGACATGGGTTACTGGTTTAATCACATGCCACCGGGCGCGGTCACAACCTCACATCGTCATGATGACGACGATGAACTACTCTCTGCTGCCTACTACATCAGCGTGCCCGAAAACTCCGGTGATTTCATTATCAAGACCAGCAACATTCCAGAGCAAGGTGAAACTATAAGAATCACCCCTACAGAAGGTAGCTTTCTCTTTTTCAAACCCAATATGATTCATGAAGTCACAGAAAACCTGAGTGATCAACATCGATTTTCCATCGGCATTAATTTTGGAAAAAGAGACTACGTAGAATATTAACCCTCCAATCTAGCAGAATTACATTTTTCAGTTTCCTGCTATCATTAAGCATGACCGAACAAAGTCCCGAAGAAAACAAGCAAACAGCAACCTCAAGACGAGTTAATGCACTACCCGTGTTTGCATTGATTTTGATCGCCATTTTTGCCATTAACTACAAGCCTTCTATCGAAGCCATTTATTGCAATACGGAAACGCTATCACCCAAACCAGATGTAATTATGCTCAGTACATCGTGGTGTCCTTTTTGCTATGAGGCACGAAGGTATTTTACTAACAATGAAATCAGTTATTGCGAATACGATATTGAAGTGGATGTTAAAGGTAAAGACATGTACGACCATGCAAACAGGTATGCAGACCAGACAGGCATGCCTTTGGGCACCCCGGTCTTATTTATTGGTGATCACCAGCTCAGCGGCTTTGATCAAAACCGCGTTGAAAAACTACTTTCAGAAGACAAAACATTATGATGTTACGTGTTAAAAAATTTTTTGAATCCCGATTGCTCATCAGTGAAACAAGCTCGCAAAACGATATTGAGCACAAACTCAAACTGGGCTGCGCTGTTTTAATGCTAGAAGTGGTTCATGTTGACGATGAACTTCATGACAATGAAGCTCAAAAAATACGGCATCTACTACAGCAACAATTTGAAATTAACGAGACAGAAACAGAAGAACTGTTAGCTATTGCGCACGAGAAAAAAACCAGTGCGACTGATTACCACCAGTTCACCAGTCTAATAAACCAGCACTATTCACAGCAACAGAAAATAACCCTGGTTGAACAACTCTGGCATATTGCCTACGCCGACGACAGCATCGACAAATTTGAGGAACATCTGGTCAGGCGACTGGCCGAGCTGTTACACGTTCCACACCGCCACTTCATGCAAAGCAAACATCGTGCTGCCGATAGTTAATGCAAAGTACTTTCTGCACCCCACATTTTATCGTATCGTTCCAGTACTTCACGCACAGACTCTGGATACCCAATCGCATCCATTTGCTGTAAACCTTCTTTAAAGAACGATCTGGCATCCTGTGGTAAATTTTTCACCAAAACATCGTACGCAGTTTCAATTAATTCTGGATCATGACTGCGAGTAGCAATAATACAGTAGTTCAAATGCAAAATACGCCAGGGGCGCATCGGATTGGTCTGTTCCAGGTCCTGTCGCACAGCATCCGATACTGCTGGAAGAATGACCGCAATCGCCTGCGTCAATTCAGCTAACTTTTCAGGCTGGCGCAACTCATTGGCATAATCAGCCAGCGCATTAACCACCAAATCCAGTTTATCCAGCCTGCCACCACATTTCGCCACCCACATTGCCACTGGTAAGGTCAAACGTATCAAAGCCCTAACCTGAGTCATTGACCGATTATCCGTTCCCGTCTGCGCGTGCCCCAATAACCCCTCAATCAAGGTCATCACGTAATCGCCTATCTCTGTAATATCCTTCTCACCAATATCACCGTCAGAAGCAACATCTGCCTCAGCACGCGCCATCACATCAATCGCCTGTCTCATGGCATCTAAAAGACGCTCAGGTGAATTCTCGGCTTCCTGTGCTAGTGGTGAAGTATCAACTCCTTCACTAACGGCCATATCAAGCATCTGCCTGAATGTTTTTGCTTCAAAAGAATAATTCATAAGCACCATTATGGAATAATGTTAAATAATTAAATAATATGGGCAATTTAGCACATCAACAGCAACTAATTTCAAGAGGAAATCCATGCGATTACTCCACACTATGTTACGCGTCGGCGATCTCGATCGCTCAATCAAGTTCTACACAGAAATTCTCGGCATGACACTACTGCGCCAGAAAGATTATCCCGAGGGCAAATTCACGCTGGCTTTTCTTGGCTACGGCAACGAACAGGAAAACACCGTACTGGAACTTACCCACAACTGGGACACGTCCTCTTATGAGCTCGGTAAAGGTTTCGGCCACCTCGCGATTGCAGTTGATGATGTCTATCAGGCCACCGAGCAAATTCGCCAGCAGGGCGGAAAAATACTTCGTGACGCTGGCCCGATGAATGCTGGTAGCACCATCATCGCCTTTGTCGAAGATCCTGATGGTTATCAAATTGAACTGTTAACTGAAAAATCGATTTCATAGACAACACCGTCATGAAAAGAAAAACACTGATGTCCTGGAGCAGTGGCAAAGACAGCGCATGGGCCTTATACCAATTACAGAAAAATCCAGAAATTGATCTTGTTGGTCTTTTCTGCACAGTCAATAAAGAATTTGACCGCGTAGCCATGCACGGCGTAAGAGTGGAGCTATTACAAAAACAGGCAGACAGCATTGGCCTTCCTCTTGAAATAATTGAAATACCCTACCCATGCAGCAATATCGAATACGAGGAAATAATGGGAGATTTCGTCGAAAAAGCAAAACAGGACAAGGTAGAACATTTTGCTTTTGGTGATTTATTTCTTGAGGACATACGTAACTACAGGGAAGAGAAGTTAAAAAACTCTGGAATCAAAGCTATTTTTCCCATCTGGGGCATACCAACAAATGAACTATCAAGAGAAATGATAAATAGCGGCCTGAGAACTGTCATCACTTGCATAGACCCCAGACAAACCCCTAAAGAATTTACTGGTAAAGAGTTCAATGATAGCTTTCTGGATTCATTACCCGAAACCATCGACCCCTGCGGTGAAAATGGCGAATTCCACAGCTTTGTTTTTGATGGCCCTATGTTTAAAGAGGAAATAAACATTGTAGTAGGAGATATTATTCATCGTGATAATTTTATATTTGCGGACATTTTGTTAAAAAACACTTAAGATCGCACTTCGTCAATACGTGTAAAACATGGCGTCAATATAACAAAAGTAAGAAACTAAAGAATATGGAAAAAATAGAAAAAATGCCCCTATGGGTCTTCCTCGCCTTTTCAAGCATCGAAACAAGAAAAGGCGCTTTAATACTAATCTGGGCATGTGCCATATTTTCCCTCTACTGTATTCCCTTCCCCCTGTTTTTTGAAAACACTGAATTGATTAAAACAATATTCCTGATCGATGACTGGAGCTGGGTCGCCATGATGGCACCGATAACACTCTGGTACTGGATCAGCTTAAGGTGGGTAGATAATAATTCTGGCTGGAAAGAACCTGAAGCGAAGGCATAATTACAAACCTGTTCACCGCAGAGAAAAACAAATATCTTGATGGGATCAAAGTTAAAACCCTTCCCAACTTCTCGATTTACAGGTAAACAAACAATGGATGCACTGCATCAATATTTTGAATTCGCCACTTTTATCGTCACACTGCTTGGCGTACCCGCCGCCATCTTTATCTATACAAAAGAACAAAGATTACAAAGAGAAGAAAAAGAATACGGCACCTATGATGCACTTGACGATAAATACATAGACCTGCAACAACTCTGCCTCGAATACCCGGAACTCAACATATTCGACACCCCGTACGAGACCCCAAGAAACCTCAGCGAAGAGCAACAGAAACAGGAAGAAGCCATCCTGCTAATCCGCATCTCCATCTTCGAACGTGCATTTTTAATGTATCGCCGCAGCCCCTCAAAATCAAAACTGGATCAATGGGAAGGCTGGGATGAAGAAATAAAGGAATGGTTAGAAAGAGATAACTTCAGAAAAATATGGGAAGAACATAGCCCGTATTTCGATAAGGCCTTTGCTGATAATTATAATCAGTTTTTAGCGACGGCTTAACTTCAAAGTCAAAAACTGTTTACCGCAGAGCTCGCAAAGGACGCAGAGAAAAACATAAATCAATTGTAGGAGGAGGAACGAGAATATTAATATATAATCCCTTCCATGAAACCCACACTCATCGAAGATAACCAAACCCTCACCCAGTTCTGCGACAAATTTGTTACCGAACCACTACTTGCTGTCGATACTGAATTTTTCCGCGAAACCACTTACTTTCCTCATCTCGGATTAATCCAGATTGCGGCTAGTGAAGACATTATCTGCGTTGATCCGTTGGCATTTGATGCTCGCGAACAACTGCGTCGCCTGTTTTTTAACCCTGACATTATTAAAGTACTGCACTCCTGCTCGCAGGATATGGAAGTTTTATTTCAATACTTTGATGAATTACCCACCCCCATTTTCGATACCCAGATTGCGGCGGCGATGCTGGGTTTTCAGGATCAAATTGGTTACGCCAAACTGGTTGCGCTCGAATACGAGGTCGAGCTGGATAAATCACAAACTCGCACTAACTGGTTAAAGCGTCCCCTGACTGCAAAGCAAATTGAATACGCGGGTGAAGATGTACTCTATCTCTTACCCCTGTACGAAAAATTTAACCAGGCATTGAAAGATAAAAACCGCGAAAACTGGTTGCAGGAAGATTGCGTACAACTCTGCGGTAACAGCCAACGGTTCCAGCCAGACATGGAAAATTGCTGGCAGCGCGTCAAAGGGTATTTCAAACTGGAAGGTGTGCAACTGGCGGTATGCCGTTCTATTGCACAATGGCGTGAGCGACTGGCGGTTGAACAGGATCTGACACGCCGCCGGATTATGGCGGATGATTTATTATTAAAACTTGCTGCCACTCAAGCCGATATCAAACAAATTAGTAACATCGACAGAAGCATTGCAAAATTTAGTCATGATGCACAGGAGGCACTGGCTCAAGCTATCGAAACGGGTTTGCAAACACCGGAGTCTGAATGGCCAGTGGTCAATCGAGATCGACCTTCTGCCGAAGAAAAAGCCCTGCTCAAACACCTGCAGGGCCTGGTACAAGATAAAGCCAAGGCACTCGATATTCATCAAAGCGTGTTGTGTTCAAAAAAGGAACTGGAAAAACTCATGCAGGGTTCGCGTCAGGGCAGATTACTCACTGGCTGGCGATTTGACTGTATTGGTCAGCAATTGTTAGCCGAAGTTGAATAACACGTAGCTAATTATTCCGCTTGAGCAGGAACTTAATCGCCAGAAAAAAGCAAAAAACTAAACGTTGATAAACATCCTGATTGGACTACAATGGAATTGAACGGTAATAAGAATCATTCTCCGGAGGTTTAAAATATGTACAAAAAGTTACATCATTTCATCAAGGCCCTGACTATCTTTACCCTGCTCGGCTTCGGTTCGAGTGCTTATGCAGACGCGGAACACTCCAAAGAGTTTGGCGACTACGTTATTCACTACAATGCTTTCAGAAGCGATACGTTGTCACCGGAAGTAGCCAAAAACTACAACCTGACCCGCCGTAATAATCGTGTCATTATTAATATCGCGGTGCTTAAAAAAGTGCTGAATACCACTGGTACACCGACGGCAGCTAAAGTCACCGGACACATTAGCAACCTTACCGGACAAATGAGAAATATTGAGTTCCGTGAAATAAAGGAAGGCACTGCTATTTACTATCTGTCTGAATCACAGTTCACTGAAGGTGAATTTTTGAAATTTGAACTTAAAGTCACACCAGAAGGCGAAACACAACCGGCTCGACTGAAGTTCGACAAGAAATTCTCTACTCACTAGGTTCTTCTATAGTCCGGCCTGCACTATGTCGCGGATCCATACTAGTTTCCGCGACATGCCGGCCTAATATCACGATATATCCCTGCCATCGCGCCTCATTATCATCGCTATAATCAAAACTGTAGATTCGACACAACTGCAGCTGACCACTTGCACTACGCCCCAACCAGATTCGTTGGCGCATGACCGTATTATCCAGTAACTGCAACTCTGACCTTTGACACAAACGGTGACAGGTCATCAGCGCCAGTTCGCCACTACGCATGCTATCCCACCAGTATGCGACTACCGCCATCAGGCATATAATTAACAACAATTCCTGCATAACCAACGCTAACCACTTATTTCTCACGACTTACGTCATACCATCATGCCCAATTTTCCTATAAAATGCTCATTTTATTAAATTACAAATACCCCTTTAGCGGATTAACCTTATGCTCGCAGACGAAAAAAGTTTCACCCAACAAAACTCTTACACTTACGAAGAACTGCTGAAATGCGGTCAAGGTGAACTTTTTGGGCCCGGTAATGCGCAACTGCCTGCACCCAATATGCTGATGTGTGATCGCATCACTACTATTGCAGATACTGGTGGCAGTTACGGTAAAGGCGAGATTCAGGCGGAACTGGATATTAATCCTGATCTCTGGTTTTTTGATTGCCACTTTAAAGGCGACCCTGTGATGCCCGGCTGCCTGGGTCTGGATGCGATGTGGCAGCTAGTCGGTTTTTACCTGGGCTGGAGTGGACACCCTGGCCGCGGCCGTGCACTGGGTGTAGGTGAAGTCAAATTCACTGGACAGATTTTGCCTACCGCCAAAGATGTAAAATATCAAATTAATATTAAACGTGTTATCGCACGTGGCCTGGTTATGGGCATTGCCGATGGCTCACTGTCTGTCGATGGCAATGAAATTTATACTGCAAAAAATCTACGTGTAGGTCTATTTACGTCAACTGAAAACTTTTAGGAGTTACTCATGAAACGCGTTGTTATAACCGGTTACGGCATTGTTTCCTGTTTGGGAAATGATCGACAAACTGTTCT
>JAGLQT010000006.1 GCA_023136715.1 Gammaproteobacteria bacterium
AGGAAGCGCATGAGGCGATTCGCCCCACTTCGGTAAAACACACACCCGAAGAACTGAAACAATATTTAAAACCCGATCAGCTCGCACTTTACGAACTCATCTGGAAACGTACCATGGCCTGTCAGATGATCCACGCCACGCTGGACACTGTCAGAGTCGATTTAGGTTGCGGCAATGGTAATATTTTCCGCGCCAACGGCTCAACCATTCGCCACGCCGGTTTCATGGCGGTATACATGGAAGGCGCTGACGACAGCAAAGCCGATGATGACGAAAAATTATTACCCGAACTCACCGAAGGCGAAAAGGTTAAGCTGCTGGAAATCAAAAACGGTCAACACTTTACCGAACCACCACCACGCTTCTCTGAAGCCAGCCTGGTTAAAACACTGGAAGAATTCGGTATTGGCCGTCCATCGACTTATGCCAACATTATTTCAACACTGGTCAACCGAGGCTATGTTGAACTCGAAAGTCGCCGCTTCACACCAACCGACATCGGCCGTATTGTTAATGGCTTTTTAACCGAACATTTCAGGCAGTACGTTGATTACGAATTCACCGCCAATCTCGAAGATGAACTTGATAACGTTTCTCTAGGTGAAGAAGACTGGATTCCGTTACTGAGAAATTTCTGGACGCCGTTCAAAGAACAGTGTATCGACATAGACGAAAACGTCAGCCGCGCCGACGTTGCTCAGTCTCGCCACATCGGCACCGACCCTAAAACACAAAAACCGATCAGCGTTCGCATGGGGCCTTATGGGCCGTTCGTACAAATCGGTGATAAAGACGACGAAGAAAAACCTGCTTTTGCCAGTCTAAAACCCGGCATGAAAATGAACGAAATCACCATGGACAACTACGAAGCTTTATTCGTATTGCCACGTGAACTGGGTGAGTCACCAGACGGTGAAAAAATCTCGACCAACTATGGTCGCTTCGGGCCTTACGTTAAATACGACAGTAAATTCGTTTCCATCAACAAGGCTTATCAAGATCAGAATATCGACCCCTACAACATCACGCTTGAGCAGGCGATGGAACTGGTTGCGGCGAAAAAAGAATTTGATGCCAACAAATACATCAAGAGTTTTGAAGGCACCGACATCGAAGTACTGAACGGACGCTACGGCCCCTACATTACCGATGGTGAGAAAAACGCAAAAATACCCAAGGACAAAGAACCTAAAGATTTAACTCAGGAAGAATGTGAAAAACTGCTGGCTGAAGCACCGGTTCGCAAAGGCCGTAAAAAGAAAGCGGCGAAGAAAAAAGTCGTGAAGAAGAAAGCCGCCAGGAAAAAGACCGTTAAAAAGAAAACCGCTAAGAAAAAAACGGTGAAGAAGAAAGCTGCACCAAAGAAAAAAGCGGGCGCAAAAAAGAAAACCGTTAAGAAGAAATAAATCATAAATGGCGAGCCACTTTGCCATCAAGTATGCAGCCCACCAGATTCGCCATGGTGGGGTGATCATTTATCCCACTGATACGGTTTATGGTCTTGGCTGTGACCCCATGAATCTTGATGCTATCACTTATCTCAATCAGCTCAAGCGCAGAGAACCCGGCAAGGGTTTAATTCTACTCAGCCACACGCTGGCGCTTTTCGAAGATTATATTGAAACATTGACAGAGTCCGACCAGAAAAAAATATTGGAGACCAGCCAGCCGACCAGCTGGATTGTGAACGCAAAAGACTCCCTGCCTGACTGGCTCACCAATGAACAAAGAACCCTGGCAATACGCATCACCCAACATCCAGTGGTCACCGAACTCTGTCAGCAACTGGGGCACCCAATTGTTTCTACCAGCGCAAACCCTCGCGGCAAAAAAACCAGCCGTAACGCACTGGAAGTACATAAATATTTTCATGATAAAGTAGACGCTATATTAATCGATGACCGCCATCTCAGCGGACAAGCATCAACTATAAAAAGATTAGAAAATCTTTCGACAATACGTCCTTAACAAAAAAACATAATATCGAGCCAAACATGTCACAACCCGATACCCAAGCCGTAAAAGAATATTTACTCGGCCTGCAAAAAAGCATTTGCGATGGCCTTGCTAACGAAGACGGCAAAGCTGATTTCATTATTGATGAATGGCAACGCGATAACGGTGGTGGTGGCGGTATTACCCGTGTACTTACTGATGGCGCTATATTTGAGCAGGCAGGTGTGAATTTTTCGCACGTCACCGGTGGACAACTACCCGCTTCAGCAACAGCACATCGACCTGAACTTGCAGGCAGAGAATTTGAAGCCATGGGCGTGTCGTTGGTGATTCATCCGCGCAATCCGATGATTCCAACCTCACACGCTAATGTGCGTTTCTTCATCGCCCGTAAAGAAGGAGCTGAACCGGTCTGGTGGTTTGGCGGCGGCTTTGACCTGACACCTTACTATGGCAACAAGGAAGACTGCATTCACTGGCATCAAACTTCAGAGCAAGCCTGCAAACCCTTTGGCGATGACGCCTACCCAAAATATAAAAAATGGTGCGATGAATATTTTTATCTGAAACATCGTGACGAACAACGCGGCATCGGTGGCCTGTTCTTTGATGACTTAAACGAAGGTGGTTTTGATCGTTGTTTCGACTTCACCAAAAGCGTCGGCGACCATTACCTGAAAGCTTATTTACCTGTTGTAAAAAATAGAAAGAACGATGCTTATACCGAAGCACAACGCGAATTCCAGCTTTATCGTCGTGGACGTTATGTGGAGTTCAACCTGGTTTATGATCGCGGCACTTTATTTGGCCTGCAAACTGGCGGACGCACAGAATCGATATTGATGTCACTGCCACCTGTTGTGCATTTCAAATACAACTGGAAACCTGATGAAGGCAGTACTGAAGCAGAGCTTTATGACTATTATCTGAAGCCCAAAGATTGGATAAGCATTAAGTAACATTACTCATGTAATTATTTTTTACTCTTCATGGGCTGAACAGGAAGCCTGACCACATTACCGTGTGGCAGGAACTCTAGTGGCGGCGAAATGTAATTACCCTGAACACGATCAATACCGCAAACTTTCAGTATGCGCATCACTTCTGGACTTTCAACATATTCAGCCACCGTGGCTCTTGATAATGAATGCACAACATCATTCATCGCGGTAACAATAGCGCGATCAATCGAACCCCTTGCCATATTTTTCACAAACTGCCCGTCAATTTTCACATAATCAGAAGGCAGACTCTTGAGCTGAGAGAATGAACAAAAACCGGAACCAAAATCATCCAGTGAGAATCGGCAACCAATTTCATTAAGCGTAGAGATAAATTGATTCGCCTGATTCATGTTTGCAATAGCACTGGTTTCCGTGATCTCAAACACCAGCACTTCAGGCGAAACATCATATTTATCAATCAATGATTTTATTTGATCAGCTGCCTCATCGTCGTCCAGCGTATTACCTGAAAGATTAATCGACAAACAAACTTTACCCTGCGGCTGACTAATGGCAACCAACGACTTTAATGCATTCTCGATAACCCACATATCAATATCAACCATCATATTGAAACGCTCTGCTGTCGGGATAAACGAATCTGGCGCATATAGCTCACCATTTTCCGCCCGCATCCTAATCAAAACCTCATAGCTGTATTTGCTCTTATTCATCTTTAGATACTGTTTCCACAACAATCCATTCTGAATAGGCAAATCACTCAGGTCTACATCGTTTAAATCAAGAATAGGCTGAAAATATAATTCAAAATCATCATTATTCAGCGCTTCACGAAGGCGAGCCGACCATCCCAGCTCACTACCCATGACATTGCGTTCGTCATCGTTTTTATCGTACAAATGAGTTTGATTTCGTCCCATACGCTTTGCTATATTACAGGCAATATCCGAATTAGACAGAACATCACCAGCGGTTGTTAGGTCGCCCTCTATCATAGCGACACCGACACTGGCCTGCACATGATAAGACTTCTCTTCATGTGGAACACGTAACACTGACAGAGCCTCGCGACAACTATCTGCCAGACTCATCGCCAGACTCTCATCCACATTTTTCAAAATGATCGCGAACTCATCACCACCAATTCGTGCAACCACATCATTTCTTCTTAACTGCTTAACCAGTGCGCCACTAATTTCAATCAGCAATTTATCACCGGCGTCATGACCGACTGTATCATTCACATATTTGAAGCGATCCAGGTCCAGATACACGACTGCACTGCCTATAGCACTGCGCTGCACGTGGCGAATTTCTTCTTCCAGTTGAGCTTCCAGATAACGGCGGTTATAAACTTCAGTTAAATGATCGTGAGTCGCCTGCCAACGCAAACGTTCCTCTAACATTTTTTGATTGGAAATATCACGGAAGGCAACCACTGAGCCTTCCTGCTTGCCATGAATATTGAGCGGGTACAACGTACATTCAACTGGAATAACTTTACCCGATTGATGCTGAAAACGCGTTTCCCAGCTTCGCAATACCTGTTTATTTTCATAAGCTTTACGGAGCTGATCATCTTCAACCGAAAATTCATCTTCCTGAAAATGAAAAACTTCACAGGCATCTTTACCTATCGGGCTATCGGATTCATCCATCCCCAGAAGTGTATGCGTCGCAGGGTTGGCAAAAGTAACCTTGCCTTCATTATCAACGCCATAAACACCTTCACCCACCGATTCAAGAATAGCTGCCAGGCCCTCTCGTTGTTTTTCAATGGAACGCTGAATTTCAATAAAGCGACTCATGGCTGCGACACGCGCCAAAAATAATTCTTCCGCTTCATTTTTAAAGAAACATTCAATAGCCCCAGCATTTAAACAATCACGAATCGCTGAATCCAGATAAGTGCCTGTGATTACTGCTGTGCGAATTCTTTCAGTTCGAGGATCATCACGTAGTTTCTGGCAAAGCACATAACCATTCTCGTCAGGCATAAAATAATCGACAATGGCGATATCAAATGCCTGTTCCTGTGCTAAATCATAAGCCTGTTGCACTGAATTTGCGGTTTCCACCTGGTAACCATTTTTTCTTAACAGACGGCTGTAGTAGACCACAATACTTCTTGAATCATCCACAAACAGTACCCGTGTGGGCTCTGAGGTATGCGAGAAACAATGCATCTCATCACCTGGATATTCATCTGTCTCCAGCATGGATTGCAGTGACACTACCGCTTCCTGATAATTTTCCCACGGCACCATCGCTGAATTTGGCCGTGCGCTCGTCCAGTTCAGCAGATTCAAATCAACATCATTGGAAAGTAGAATCACAGGGAGTTCGCTGTAGGGTTCACGATCAAACACCACCAGCAATTGCGCTGATTCACTCTGATGTTTGTAATTGGGCATACCCACAATCACACCGTGTAGATTCTGGCTGGCTTGCTGCAATAATTCGGTGGCGGCCTGGAATGAGTCAGCGACTAGCAGTTCAAATCCCTGCTTTTCAATCAGCTTACTCAGGATATAGCGAAGGGTAGCCGATTCCTCGACTATCAATATTCTCTGCACAACAGCAGAATCTGTCATCGCTATTTCCTCACTGGGACAGTTACCCCTAAGCGCAAGATATAAAATCAAAACGCCCTAATACAACTATCATTTAGGGGGACCAGAAAAAACCTGTTCTATCTATATAGACAAATCCCATGACATTTTCAGGTTTTAAAGCAAAATTCCTTGCGCATTATTCAGTATCTACGGAACCAGGAGAGATGCCAGATATTTATTAGGCTGATACAATAGCCGCCAACCGATTGGATTGTGGAGATCATCATGTCAAAAGCCGATATTTTTCAAAGCATTCGTATGCGTAGAATGCGCCGTGATGAGTTCTCACGTCGATTAATGCGTGAACACCATATTCACAGCGATGACCTGATCTACCCGATGTTCGTGATTGAAGGTACGAATCAGCGCGAGGCCGTGGCCTCCATGCCCGGTGTTGAACGTGTCAGCATCGACCAGCTGCTATTAGAAGCCGAACAGTGCATCAAACTGAGTATTCCAGCCATCGCCCTGTTCCCGGTCGTTGGTAGTGACAAAAAGTCGGATAGCGCGGAAGAAGCCTTCAATCCAGAAGGCCTGGCACAGCAGGCTGTTCGTTTATTAAAAGAAAAATTTCCCGATCTCGGCGTAATTACCGATATCGCGCTCGACCCGTTCACCAGCCACGGACAAGACGGCCTGATCGACGATAGCGGTTACGTACTCAATGACGAAACTATTGAAGTACTGGTTAAACAGGCCCTGTCTCACGCCGAAGCTGGTGCCGATGTCGTCGCACCTTCAGATATGATGGATGGCCGCGTTGGTGCCATCCGCGATGCGCTGGAAGATGCCGGCTACATTCATACCCGTATCCTCGCTTATGCCGCCAAATACGCCTCCAGTTTTTACGGCCCCTTCCGCGATGCCGTTGGCTCCTCGGCCAACCTTGGCAGTGGCAACAAATACAGCTACCAGATGGATCCTGCCAACTCTGACGAAGCCATCCGCGAAGTCGCCCTCGATCTGGAAGAAGGCGCCGACATGGTCATGGTCAAACCTGGTATGCCCTATCTGGACATTGTTCGTCGCATCAAAGATGAATTTGGTGCCCCGACTTTCGTATATCAGGTCAGCGGCGAATACGCCATGCTCAAGGCCGCCTCACAGAACGGTTGGCTGGACGAAAAGGCCGTAGTCATGGAAAGCCTGCTGTCGATGAAACGTGCGGGTGCCGATGGCATTCTGACTTACTACGCCAAAGATGTGGCTCAGTGGCTGGCTGAATAGTGTCTGAAAGCAAAATCGATCATTACGCCGTTTTTGGCAACCCGATCAGCCACAGTAAATCACCTCAAATTCATACCCTGTTCGCGCAACAAACCGGACAGATACTGATTTACACCGCCGAACTCGCGGAAGTGGATAACTTTGAAGAAGCCGTTAACGCCTTTGTTGCCAACAACGGCAAAGGCATCAACATCACCGTGCCATTCAAACAGCAGGCCTGGCAACTTGCGGCTCAAAGAAGTTCACGCGCCGAAAGAGCGGGAGCAGTGAACACCATCATCGTAAAACAGGGCGGCAGCTATTTTGGTGAAAACACCGACGGCGTTGGACTGGCTCGAGACCTCAGCAATAACCATCAAATAGAATTAAAACAAAAGAAGATTTTAATTCTGGGCGCAGGCGGCGCAGTTCGTGGTGTCATTGAACCCATCATGGAAAAAAATCCTGCCGAGCTGGTAATTGCCAATCGCACAGTAGAAAAAGCCATACAACTGGCCGAAGATTTTTCTGATCTGGGCGATATCATAGGCTGTGGTTTTGATGCACTCGAAGACCAGTCATTTGATATTGTTATCAACGGCACCTCCGCCAGCCTTCAGGGTGATCTGCCGCCTTTGCCCGATGCACTATTCAATGACAACGCCTGTGCTTATGACATGATGTACAGCGAAAAACCGACAGTGTTTATGGAATGGGCAAGCCAGCACGGCGCAGAAAATGTTTTTGATGGTTTGGGTATGCTAGTTGAACAGGCAGCGGAATCGTTCAATTTATGGCGGGGAGTTCAGCCAGAGACTCAGCCTGTTATTGACGCGATAAGAAATTCGCTTAAATAAATCTGTGTTATTTTATTTTTCTGTATATATCTCTCAATAACGACTTTTCTTCTTCGTCCTTACTGATGGTTCCTTTCAGTACGATATAAGACAATTCTTTTACTTCCTCCAGGCTCATATTCCTGGCAGGAAGGATGTCTCGAAATTCATGCCAGCGTATTCCTTTTTCTTTTAAAACAAGCTGGTAAGAGTAGTTATTTTCTTCTCCATATATTCTTATTGAATGATGCTTGTACTTACAACTTAGATATTTCTTGCCTTTTTTAGTGAACCCATTTTCCCAGTCTGAACCATGAACAAATTTACTGATGTTTTTATACAAGGTAATAATATGGCTGCTTAGTAATCTGTCTTTTTTGGTTAGATGTTGAACACAGGTACTACCAACAACTTTATAACCCCAGCCAGGGTGATAAGTTAAATGTGCATATCTTATCTCATGCCCACAGTTTTTCCGTTCACAAATGCCATCTGCCTCACCCAGATCTTCAATCAAAATTAAAGTCCAGCCCCGATCAGGTGCAATCAGCTTATGCCCTCTTGCATGGCAGCCCTTGCACAAGGTCCTGCAATCACTCAGCGAATACTCCCATGGCGGCTTATCTTTTACATATATTTCATGATGAACCTGGAGAACCACTTCTGACTCCCCTCTTTTGCAGCGCAGGCATTTATAACCATCTCTTTGCTTCACCCTTGCAGAAAAGTCATACCATTTTTTATTCGTATATAGTTTTCTTGCTTTATCCATCGCTAGAACAATCCCTGGGTTTTCTTACAAATAATAGTGCGTTAGGCAGGATACTGATTTTGTTGGGATATGTGGGTTTCCGTCTATCCTTTGACGAGTTACTGCCTTGTTTATATTTTTATAGTCTTTTACAGGAATAAATTACGGCAGGCAAATTGAAAGCTACGCACCAACCATGCTCGGCTGCCCCAATAACCCTTATTGACAATATGTCACATCTGGCATATTATTTTCGGCATGAACACAGAAGACAAGGTAGTCGTATGGCTTCAAGGCGAAGTGAAAACATCACCATTTTCCTCATCCGCCCGCATTGAAGCTGGTTTTTTACTAAGGAAGTTACAGCTTGGTTAAAAAAATTAAGTATGCCGCAATCTAGGCCGATGCCTACGATTGGGAAACGATGTCATGAACTTCGAATTACAGATAACAACGTGACCTGGCGAATTGTATACAGAACAGATGAAGATGCAGTCGTAATTCTTGAAGTGTTTGAAAAGAAAACAAGCAAAACTCCCAAAAGTGTCATTGATATCTGCAAAGCTAGATTAAGAGATTACGATAATGAAACAGACTAAACGTAAACAACTTGAAACCAAAGGCTGGAAAATTGGAACAGCCGCTGATTTTCTTGGGCTAACACCAGAAGAGGCATTTATAGAAATGAAAATGTCCCTGTCCCGAAGCCTGAAAGAAATGCGCCAACGCAAACATTTAAGTCAGACCGCCTTTGCAAAATTAATTAAATCAAGCCAGTCAAGAGTCGCAAAAATGGAAACGGGATCAGCTTCAGTTTCTATTGATCTTCTTATTAAGTCTTTGCTAGCGCTAGGGGCTTCACAAAAAGATTTGGCTAAAGCGATTAGATCAAAGTCCAAAGTGGCTTAAGGATGAAGTATTTGCGTGGGTAAAAAAAATTTTTCCCACCCTATTTGGCTTCATGCTGACACAGAATTATGAACGCTCTCTCTTTTTTATTTTGACGACATGCTCAGACGGTATGTTTTTTCTTAAGCTGTATTTGATTTTGATGAAGTTCTTCGTCATAACCTTTTTCGAATTTTGCATCATAACGTACGATAGGTGAATCAGGCAGTTCAAGCGAGATCTGCACGGCTTGCTCTGCCTGCAAACGTAACACATCAAAAGTATACTGACTTTCGCTGCTATTGGTTGCGCTTATACCAATGGCAGCCTTAACTCGAATTCTGGTGTCATCTATTCTAAATTTTAAACTAGATATTTTTTTCTGAAGTCGCATACCGGCAATCTGCGCTCTAAAAACATTGGTGGTTAAAAGTACGACAAAGAATCTACCCGCACCTAAATATGCCACTTTTTCATCTCTTCGACATGCCTGGTTAAGGTACTCGGCAATAGCCATGATGATCTGTTCAGCAACACTCTCATCGAGATTTTTAAATGCATCATCTAATCCCATTACCTGTATACAAAGTAACGAGGTATCTTCATAGCTATAGTTTGCATACTCTAGTAAACCCGAGCAATATTCTGTGAAGCTTCTCTCATTTAAGCAACCTGTTATTTTATCATTCGTGTCTATTTGTTTACTCTCAGGAACATTGTTATTCAGCCTTGCATATGAATTCACCAAATTCAATATAGCACTCGAATCAATTGGTTTACTGATAAAGCCGGTAGCACCGATAATGTCTGATACATATTTAGCAGCTTCAGAATTTTCATGTTCAGTAATAATGATGACAGGCAAATTGGCTATACGCTGGCTTTCAGTAGCTCTGATTTTTTTCAGTAATAACAAGCTATCCATCGTAGGCATATTCATGTCTACAAATACAACAGAGATATCATCGGTGGATTCAATCAGTTTCCATGCTTCTTCACCACTTGAAGCCTCTTGCGTTACATACCCATCATCAAGACTATCGATAATAGTCTGACGGACACTAATGGAGCCATAGACAACGAGTATGTTATTTTTTGTTTCTTGCATCATGAGGTGGACTCGTATTTAATCTGAATAGCCATACAAAAAACCGAGTTTGAAGATATTATCCTGACACGATGATGCATCGTATAACCATACAGTGCAAGAGGTAGTAAACATCTTAACAACGGTGAAAAAACATATAACAATAGATTGATAATATTTCATCAATTGAAAGATGAAATTATTATGGTGCTGTGAGTATGATTAGCACGGTAGATACCATTTCCCTCGCACAAACTAATCCACCCAAAAATCCACTTCCTGCAATTTCAAAAATTCTTCGGCTTTGCCGAGCTGCACAATGCAAAGTTACTACTGGAACAATCAAAGACAGAAACAGGACTGATAGTAACTGTTAGTTCCCCTAAAACCTAACCATCAGGAACTAATAATCTTTTAAAAACTGATCAAATTCAGATGCTGGCAAAGGCCTGCTAATTAAAAAACCCTGCGCAACATCGCAATTATATTTCCTCAATATTTCCATCGCAGCTTCATCTTCAACACCTTCAGCAACAACAGTCATACCCAGGTTATGCGCCAAATCTATGGTTGACTTAACAACCACTTCATCATCCTTATTAGTGTCCACATTTTTAATAAATGACTTATCAATTTTTATCTCGCTCACGGGCAGCTTTATCAATCGACTTAACGATGAGTAGCCTGTCCCATAATCATCAATAGATAAATTAATACCTAATTGACAGACATACTCAAGCACATCCTTCAATGAATCATATTCAGATAAAAATAAATTTTCGGTAATTTCAAAAGTAAGATATTGTCCATTCTCTTTACTACCAACAATTTTATCGACGTTTTCTATAAATTTCGGATCCATCAATGTATGCGGTGACAAATTAACCGCAACACGTAAATTATATTCTCTATTCCAGATTATAGCTTGCTGCAAGGCAGACTCAATAGCCCAATAAGTGTATTCGTTAAGCAAGCCATTTTGCTCCAATACTTTAATAAAGCTGTCAGGTGGGACCGTGCCTCGTTCTTCAGTCACCCAACGACCGAGTGCTTCTGCAGCAATCAACTTTTTATCTTTAATAGAAATCTTGGGCTGATAATACAATTCAAACTGACGCTCTTCCATGGCACGACGAATATCAGCGACCATCACCAAATGGCCTCGTGTCATATGATCAAGCGCCGGATCATACAGACATAAGCCAGTCGCATTATTTTTAGCCTCATACATCGCTGAATCTGCATGACTTAACAAACTACTAGCATCATCACCTTGAACCGGGAACATGGCCACACCAAAACTTCCACTCACCACTATTTTTGTATTAACAATATTAAAAGGCTCCTCAAGTAAAACTTTGAGGTCTTTCGCTCTTCGCATTGACTGAGCTTCATTGCAATCAGGTAAAATAATAACGAACTCATCACCACCCAGGCGAGCCAATGTTTCATTGGACTTTAAATTTCGCTCCAGGCGACGTGCAATTTTCTTCAGCAGTAAGTCACCTCGGTCATGACCTAGCGCCTCATTAACCTCCTTGAATCGATTAAGATCAATCAACAAAAGCCCTATGTATTCTTCAGCTAAAATAGCTTGTGAAATATTACGTGAAAGTCGATCATGAAAAAGCGACCGATTAGGTAAGCCAGTGACAGTATCGTATAGCGATAAATATTCTAACTCCTTACTGCTCTCTAACAACTGCTTGTTGAGAACTTCCAGGCGCATACGATAGTCATCATTAGTTGTTCGAGTTTTTTCCATATTGTTAACGGCCATCGCGTTTTCAATGGCAATCGAAACAATACTGGCAAACATCTGCAATAAATTTAAATCTCTTCGGGTGAATTCACCACCGCCGATTTTATTAATGCCAGAAATACCACCCAAAAAATGTCGACGCCCCTGTAGGGGAACCATTATCATCGTGCCTGCTTCTTCTTCCCAAAGATTTTTTTCGTCATCACTTAGCTCATCGAGAACACCCAGCCACCACGGACGTTTGTGTTTCCACACCCAGCCACAGACGCCGAATTCCAGCGGCAATGATTCACCGACAATTTCATCAGAATTTTTTCCGGAGCCACCACGATAAGTATAGGTTTCGCAGTTTTCATCCAGCAAAGGAATTAATAATGTTTCTGCTTGTACGAGTGTACGCGCACGTTCTGCAACGATCTGAAAAACCTTATCAAGATCCAGTTCACTACCGATCTCAGCAAAGGTTTTTTGTAAAAGATCGATTTCAATTTCTCGATCCTTAAGACTTTGATTTAGATCTACTACATTCGATTTTTTATGAGGTTTATTTATCACTTAGACGCATTCTAGGTTATTCTTTGCAACAAGTTATTCAAGTGTAGTACAAATAAAGCATGAAAAATGCACGATTCATCAGAAATATACGAAAGTATGATATGAAATCAGGTTTTATGCCTATCTTTAAGCTTTACGTAATGCATGGCTGAATATTTTAAAAAAACCTGTTCCTTTTCGCTAAGCTCACGCACTCTTTTTACCGGTGACCCCAGCCAGAGATAACCACCTTCTAATACCTTGCCTGGCGGCACCAAACTACCAGCCCCCACCATAGCTCCGCTCTGAACAACCGCACCATCCAGCACCACCGCACCCATGCCAATCAGACATCCGTCTTCGATGGTACAGGCATGCAAAACCACATTGTGCCCTACCGTGACATCATCACCTACTTCCAGCTCAGCCCCACCGGGGGCAAATTCGCTGTCATGCGTAACATGTAAAACACTACCATCCTGAATGTTGCTGCGTTCACCAATCCTGATCGAATTGATATCACCTCGCACTGAACACATTGGCCAGATCGAGCTATCCGCCCCAATCTTCACATTCCCCGTCACCACCGATGCCTCATCTACAAAGGCGCTTCCAGCAATCTCAGGTGTATAATTCTCAAATTTTCGTATCGCCATAACGCTACAATATTACATTTTCACCATCACGTACACGCCCAGTCATCGCTCAGGTATCATTAGCAACCTATGTCAGCCAATAATTTATTCACCAACGGAACCAAACAGATCAAGCATTTTTGGCTACAAATAATGAAACAGCTAGTTCAATTACGCGCCCAGCTACACCAGCTTGCTGGCTTATCGATAAAATATGCCACTTTAGCGAAAGATAAAGCCCTGTTCGCAACACATAACAGCATATTGCGCGCACTAAAATTCTTTAATATTTTCAGTAGAATATTTAAAGTCATAATAAACTCTACAATCCTACAGGTCGATAAAGCCTTAACCGTAATAGATAACCGCACATTACAGGTGCAAAAGTGGCTTGGCTCTACTGTAAACAAACTTGAATCAGCGATAAAAACCTTTGTCCTGCGGCAAAAACAGACTCTACTAAAAACCTACAATCGAGTCGCACAGTCTGCTCTTGCCCAAAAACTCAAGCAATACGCCCTGCTCATCCGACTGGACAAACCCATCGGCATATTATTACTGCTCTGGCCCACACTGATCGCGCTATGGATTGCCGCCGGAGGATGGCCAGATACACATGTCCTGATGGTTTTTGTTGCCGGGGTTTTTCTAATGCGTTCAGCAGGTTGTGCTATCAACGACTATGCTGACCGTCATATCGACTGTAAAGTGGCACGCACCAAAGACCGCCCGCTCACTTCCGGCAAAATCACCGAAAAAGAAGCACTGATAGTATTCACTGCGCTATGTCTCGTCGCCTTCAGTCTGGTGCTACTCATGAACCCACTCACCATCGTGATGTCGCTGGTCGGACTTATACTGGCCGCCAGCTACCCCTTCATGAAGCGTCACCACTATTTACCACAGGTGCATCTGGGGGCTGCTTTCGGCTGGGCAGTGCCCATGGCCTACACCGCACAAACTAACGAGCTCAGCACTGTCGCCTGGTTATTATTCATCGCCACCGTATTATGGGCCACCGCCTACGACACCATGTATGCCATGGTTGACCGTGAAGACGATTTGAAAATCGGCGTCAAATCAACCGCGATTTTGTTTGAATCTGCCGACAAACTCATTATCGGTATCATCCAGACCACACTTATACTCTGCCTGATCATGATCGGCCGAAACGCAGAACTCGGTGGTTTTTACTACACCGGTGTCCTGCTCGCCACCGGCCTGGCCGTCTGGCAGCAATACCTAATTCAACACCGACAACCCGCCCAGTGTTTTCAGGCATTTCTAAACAATAACTGGTTTGGGCTGGTATTATTTGCCGGTGTTTTTCTTGAATATCAAATCGGAGACATTACTTCATGAAACTTATCTCAACCATTACTACCCTGATCGCACTCAGCTTCACGTTTAGCGTAAATGCCTCTGACCTCGCCAAAGAAAAACGCTGGGCCGATTCCATCGAAGACACTTTGATGGATGGTGAGATCATCTGGCTCAACGACGGTAAAAATGAATTTCTCAGCATCATGACCGAAGCTGAAGAAGACCAGCAACGCGCCGCCATCATCATGCACGGCACCGGCATCCACCCTGATTGGAAACAGGTCATCTCACCACTTCGAATTGGTCTCACCGAACACGGCTGGCACACACTATCCATACAAATGCCAATTCTGCCCAATGATGCCGAATACCCAGAATACGCCCCGCTTTATGTAGAAGTCGCACCCCGCATCAACGCCGCCATCAAACAACTGAAAGCAGACGGTATCAAAAAAATTGTACTGATCGGCCACAGCCAGGGCAGTGCCATGGCTACCTACTACCTGTCGAAAAATAAAGCAAATGTGCTCGGCTTTGTCGGCATTGGCATGCCCGACCTCCATGATGACGTGCGCATGATGCCCAGTGAAAGCCTGAAAAAAATCACCACCCCGGTGCTAGATATATACGCCAGTGACGACCTGAAAAGCGTGCTCGACAACAGCGAGAAACGCATGGCCGCTGCAGAAAAAGCAGGCAACCAACACTACGCCCAACTCGTTATCAAAAATGCAGGTCACTTTTTTGAAGGCAAAGATGACGAGCTACTCAGATGGGTTGCTGACTGGATGGGACGTTTGGATCAATAATATTAAAAGCTTTCACCGCAGAGGCGCCCTGGCCAGGCTCAATACTGTAATCTTTTCAACACCGGCTTTTTTCAACACCCGCGACAATTCATTCGCGGTTGAGCCGGTGGTCACCACATCATCAATAATCACAACATGTTTCTGCGGTAATGCTTCAAGCACTTCAAACGCACCACGAATATTTTTCCTGCGCTCTTTGGCATCCAGTCCGGTTTGCGCGCTGGTCTCACGCACGCGCTGAACGCGTTGCAATTCCATCGGCCAGCCGGTTTTTTTAGATAAGGCTCGCGCCAGTTCTATCGACTGGTTAAAACCGCGCTGGCGCAATCGTTTTTTGAACAGGGGTACGGGCAGGATGCAAACACCCTCGTCATCGCTAATCTTTGTTACGCAATCCGACTCAGCAATCAGCTCTCCCAGCAAACGTGCATGAGCCAGTTTTTCGTTGAATTTGAGTTGCTGGATCAACCAGATCACCGGCTGCTCGTAGCTGAACAGACTAAAAGCCTGATCGTAGCGCGGTGGTTTTTTCTGGCAACGGCCACAAACTGCACCTTCAGAAATATTCGGCGGCAGTGGTAAAGCGCAGGCCATGCAGGCGATTTGGTTAAAAGGAAGTTGCTGGTGGCAGTGTTCGCATAAATCCACACCATCCAGACCGGGGCGAGCGCACATCAGGCAGCGAGGGGGGTACAGTAATTGAACCGCCGATCGTGCTATTGAACTGAAAAACCCTTGAATATCCATTTTCGCGAAGACTCCCTGTCGTGGCATAATAGCGCCCTTGATATTACACCTTTTATAGATAGCAGATGCCCACATGAGTAACTTACGACACGACTGGACGATGCAGGAAATTACTGCATTGTTTGATTTACCCTTCAATGACCTGCTTTTTCAGGCACATAGCCTGCATCGCGAGAATTTCGACCCCAACCACGTTCAGGTCAGCACACTGCTGAGCATCAAAACCGGTGCCTGCCCTGAAGATTGCTCGTACTGCTCGCAAAGCGCGCGCAACGAGGCAGAATTAGAACGCGAGCGTCTGCTGCCGTTGGACGAGGTTTTGGAGAAAGCGCACGAGGCAAAAAACAACGGCGCTTCGCGTTTCTGCATGGGCGCGGCTTGGCGTAATCCGACAGACAAAAACCTGGAACGCGTCATCGATATGATTGAAGGCGTGAAATCGATGGGCATGGAAACCTGCGTGACATTGGGCATGCTCACTGAAACGCAAACCGAACGCCTGAAAGTCGCGGGACTGGATTATTACAATCACAACCTCGACACTTCACCCGAATTCTACGGTGACATTATCACTACCCGTACCTATCAGAACCGCCTCGATACGCTGGAACACGTACGCAATGCTGGCATCAATACCTGTAGTGGCGGCATTCTGGGTATGGGTGAATCGCGTACTGATCGCGCCTCATTATTACAGCAACTGGCGAACCTGCCGAAACACCCCGATAGTGTACCGATCAATATGCTGGTCGCGATCGAAGGTACACCTTTAGAAGATGTGCCCAAACTCGAGCCGCTTGAATTTATCCGCACTGTGGCAGTAGCTCGCATCATGATGCCCGAGTCGTACGTACGCCTGTCTGCGGGTCGCGCTGAAATGAATGACGAAACTCAGGCTATGTGTTTCTTCGCCGGCGCCAATTCCATGTTCTATGGTGAAAAACTGTTGACCACCGACAATCCTGATGAAAACCATGACCAGCAATTGTTCAACAAACTCGGCATCCAGTCATTGCAAACTGAAGTTACTAGCGATGCACCTGTAACCGTTTAACACGACATAATCAAACCTTGAAAGACCTGCAAAAGGAACTCAACGAACGCAAGGCCGCGCATCTTTATCGTAGCCGCCGAATCAGTGATGGACCACAACAGCCGGAAATGAAAATCGATGGTCAATCGGTCATCAATTTTTGCAGCAACGATTATCTCGGCCTCGCCAATCACAAAGAAGTTAAGCAGACTTTTATCGAAGGTGTAAAAACCTACGGTGCAGGCAGCGGCGCGGCGCATCTGGTTAATGGCCATTCAAAAGCACATCACGCACTCGAGGAAGAACTCGCCGAATTCACTGGCTACCCACGCGCATTATTATTTTCCACCGGCTACATGGCTAACCTTGGCCTGGCGCAAGCTCTGGTTGGCAAGGGCGACAGCATACTCGAAGATCGCCTCAACCACGCTTCATTAATCGATGGTGGTTTATTAAGCGGTGCTCGCTTCCAGCGTTATGCACACAATGACGTCGAACAGCTCGAACAAAAATTAGGAAACGCCAAAGGTGAAACCCTGGTGCTCACCGATGGTGTATTCAGCATGGATGGTGACATTGCCAACATCCCTTCGATTTCAAACGCCTGCAAGCAACATGAGGCATGGTTAATGGTCGATGATGCCCACGGTTTTGGCGTGCTCGGCGAACACGGCCAAGGCAGCCTCGAACATTTTCAGTTAACACAAAACGATGTACCGATTTATATGGCGACGCTTGGCAAGGCGCTCGGCACATCAGGCGCGTTTATCGCTGGCAGTGAAGCCTTAATTGAAACATTAATACAGAAAGCGCGGCCTTATATTTACACCACTGCAACACCACCTGCGGTTGCCGAAGCAACTCGTGCAAGTTTAAGACTGATACAAACCAGACCTGAATTACGCGAACAGCTAAATGATAATATTCAATATTTTAGAAATAGCGCTGAACAGGCAGGCATTGACCTCACCGATAGTCAAACTGCGATACAACCAGTCATTCTCGGTGAAGAAGAACGTGCTCTAAAATTTAGTCAACGGTTATTTGAGAACGGTTTGCTTGTCACAGCAATTAGACCACCTACCATTCCCAAAGGTACTGCACGTTTGCGCATTACCTTATCGGCAGCACATACGAAATCACAGATTAACAAACTCATTAAGACACTTGTCTCATCGACAATATAAAAGACAAACAGCATTAAAACACTTACAATGCTGCCAACAATTTATTAAGGTTTTACTATGAAAAAATACGATGTTTACGGTCTCGGCAACGCACTGGTCGATATGGAGTTTGAAGTCGAGGACAGCTTTCTTGAGTTAATGAGGGTCGACAAGGGAATCATGACACTGGTTGATGAAGAAGAACAACATCGCCTGATGACTCACCTCGATGCTTTCGAGGGCAATAAAGCAAGCGGTGGTTCAGCTGCGAACACATTAATCGCTGTTGCGGCTATGGGCGGTTCATCGTATTACACTTGCAAGGTTGCCGATGATGATCTCGGCCAGTTTTACCTCAACGATTTAAAAGATGCCGGTGTTGATACCAATATGAATGGTACACACCCAAACGGTATTACCGGTAAATGCCTGGTAATGATCACGCCCGATGCTGAACGCACCATGCATTCTTTTCTCGGCATTTCTTCCGAGCTGTCTGTTGCCGAATTACACAAGGAACATATTGCTAATTCTGAATACTGTTATATGGAAGGCTACCTGGTGACTTCACCTTGCGCCAAGGAAGCCAATATCGAAGCGCGTAAAATTGCTGAAGCCAACGGCGTGAAAACCGCCTTCACTTTCTCTGATCCAGGCATTGTTGAATTTTTCGGCGACCAACTTACTGAAACAATCGGCGATGGCATTGACCTGCTTTTCTGCAACGAACACGAAGCCATGCAGTACACGAAAAAAGATAATGTGACTGATGCGATTGAAGTGATCAAGACTTTCTCAAAGAATTTTGCGATTACATTGGGTGCAGAAGGCGCTGCGGTTTATGACGGCACTACCCTGTACGACATCGCCGCTCATGATGTTAAAGCGATAGACACCAACGGTGCGGGTGACAACTTTGCTGGTGCTTTCCTTTACGGCATCACCCACGGCATGAATTATCAGCAGGCGGGTGACCTCGCCAGCAAAACCGCTGCGCAGGTGATTACTGATTTTGGCCCAAGATTGAAACCGGAAGAATATCGCAAGTTAGTGCAGTCTTAATACTGTCGCGATTAAGCAAATCATTGTTGGCCGAAGTCCTGCATTTTTTCGGCCAGCAACTGATCAAAGCGTAAACGGTCACGTGAATCGAACATGCGTTTTGATATCAGATGTAAAACGGCAACCACACCAAAGCCGGTTCCGGCGGTGACCATAAACATAATCAGTATCTGATACTTCACCGCTTCGACCGGTTCGGTGCCGGACAGAATCTGACCGGTCATCATCCCCGGCAGGCTAACTATCCCTGCCGCCGCCATGGCATTAATAATTGGAATCATACCGGCACGCATACTCTCGTGACGGATTTCGCGAATCGCTTCAACCGCTGTTTGCCCCAGCATTAAACGCTGTTCGATAACGGCGCGTTGCTGCCACGCAGTCTGGATCAACCGATCCATACCCAGTGCGATACCGTTCATGGTGTTACCCAGCAACATGCCCAATAAAGGTATCGCGTATTGCGGTGTGTACCACGGGTCGGTTTTTATGATGGCAAACAGTGCAATCATGGTAATCAGGAAAGAGGAAACAAACAGTGAGAGGCCGCTGATTCCAAAACCCCACCAGCCTTTGATTTTTCTTTTCTGCCGAGAAAGCACTTCCCATGCGGCGACCGTGAGCATCACCAGCATCATCAGCGCGATCAGTGGCAGTTGTGCAGTTTCGAAAACCTGCTTAAGCACCAGACCAATCAATAATAACTGTGCTGTGGTTCTTATCGCCGCAATCACCAGCTGCTGTGCGATGCCCAGGTTCAAACGCACGGTCAAACCGACCAGCGCCAGCACCAGTAGTGATGCCAACATCAGGTCATAAGCAGATAATGAAATCAGCGTATTCATATCGATACCATTGCCGCGCGTGAAAAATCAAAATAGCGTTCGCTCACCACCCGCTGGAGTTGATCGTGATTGTGACTAACCCAGATGGCTGAAGCATTATTGTTAACAAGATATTCAGTGATCAGCGCTTCGACTTTGCGGCTATTTTCTGCATCAAGATTGGCAGTCGGTTCATCCAGTAACAGCACCTTGGGACGATTCGCCAGCAGGCGCAAAATGGCCAGGCGCTGTTTCTCACCACTGGAACAACGAGTCACCGACCAGTTCATCACTTCATCACTAAAACCCATTGATGCGAAATCAACATTATCTTCTGAAAAATGAGGCGCGACGGTATCGAACCACCATTGGCTTTCGGCGGGTAGTAATGCCACCTGCTTACGCCAGTCAGAGCCGGACACATCCTGCTGACACAGGCTATCAATACAGACTGAACCATCCATTTCATCCATATCTGCGATCGCGCGTAATAAACGAGTTTTACCACAGCCCGATTCACCACTGATGCCCAGACACTCGCCCGCCACCAGTTCGAAACTGATGGGAGCTAAACCGGGAATGGTAATTTCGGACACTTTAAGCATGACCACATTGTATCAGCACAATCGTCATTCTTGTTGCTATACTCTGCGCATGAGCAGGAAAATAAAAGTCATTATTGCATTGTTAGCCGTGTTAGTTCCTGCACCTTCAGTCTTCGCTGAATCTAAACGCGTCGAGGTGTATTCACTGAGCCAACATTATTGGGATACACAAAGCGGCGAAACCCTGAGCGGAATTGCAGCACAACTGCTACCTAACAATCCAGCCATGCAACAAAAACTGATGAATGACATCATCAGTCAAAACCCAAATGCCTTTCAGAATAACGACCCCAACCACATGCAAGCCAACACAAGATTATGGCTACCAAATCGTTTAGCAAAAACTGATAGCAAAGCTGACCCTAAACACACCCAGATTGAATCGTTTTCATGGGGCAATATCAAGCGACCAAAACGCTAAAATTATTTACAGAAGCCCTCGCTCTGCAAACGATATCACTTCATCGCCGATCACCATATGATCTAGCACACGGATATCCACCACTTCTAGAGCCTGTTTCAAACGTTGTGTGATCTGCTCATCAGAACGACTTGGCTCGGCAACACCGGATGGATGGTTGTGCGCAAAGATAACCGCGGCAGCATTTTTCTTCAACGCCAACTTGACCACTTCTCGCGGATAGACACTGGCACCATCAATGGTGCCGTAAAACATTTTATCGAAGGAGATAATGCGGTTTCTATTATCGAGAAATAAACATGCAAAGACTTCATGCGGATAGCTCTGCAATTCGGTCTGTAGATAACGACGCGTTTCGTCCGGGCTGCACAGGGCATCACCGCGCTGAATATTTTCAAACAAATGACGCTGCGCCATTTCAAGCACAGCCTGAAGCTGAACAAACTTGGCTGGACCTAGTCCGTGTCGCTGACAAAACTCAGTTTCACTCGCTTCCAGCATTGGCTTTAAGCCACCAAAGTCATCCAGCAACAAACGCGCAAGATCTACCGCGGTTTGCCCTTTCGTGCCGGTACGCAGAAATATCGCCAGCAATTCAGCGTCGGAGAGTGCATCTGCACCTTTCTGGAGGAGTTTTTCCCGCGGCCTTTCCTGTGCGGGCCAGTCTGATATAGCCATAATCAATCCCTGATTGTTGTGATGCATAATATTAGCCCGCTTTGAAAAACCACGCAATTCTCGGGTTAAGCACTTGATTCTGTTAAACTAGCGGGATGAAACGCTTGCATGGCAAAAATATTCTACTCGGCATTACCGGCGGCATTGCTGCCTACAAAAGTGCCGAGCTGACTCGTCGTCTAAAAGATGCGGGAGCGGATGTACGTGTTGCCATGACTCGTGCGGCGACTGAGTTTGTCACACCGCTCACTTTTCAAGCTTTATCCGGCCACCCGGTGCACACTGAGTTACTTGATGAAAGTTCTGAAGCCGGCATGGGACACATCGAACTGGCACGCTGGGCAGATGCCATATTGATTGCACCGACCAGCGCCAATTTTATCGCCAAACTGGCACAGGGGCGTGCTGACGATTTACTCAGCACGATCTGTCTCGCCACCGAAGTCCCACTGGCTTTTGCACCAGCGATGAATCAGGCAATGTGGAATGACCTGGCGACGCAGGCGAACTGCAAAACTTTACGCCAACGCGGTTTATTTCAGTTTGGCCCTGCTTCCGGCGAACAGGCCTGTGGTGAAATTGGTGAAGGCCGCATGATGGAAGTGCCCGAGCTGATCGATCATCTCGCTGATTGTTTTGAGCATGGTGTATTACAGGCCGTGAACGTGATGATTACCGCTGGCCCGACTTACGAGCCAATCGACCCGGTACGATTTATCGGCAACCGCAGCTCCGGTCGCATGGGTTATGCGCTGGCCGAAGCCGCTCGCGAAGCGGGTGCATCAGTAACTTTGATCAGCGGTCCCTGCCATTTGGCTACACCCGATAAAGTACAACGTATTAACGTTGAAACCGCTGAGCAAATGCACAAAGCCGTTTTTGATCATCTCAAAGAGTGCAATATTTTTATCGCTGCAGCTGCGGTGGCTGATTACAAGCCAGTCGATGCGAAAAAACAAAAAATCAAAAAAGACAATGAATCGCTGAATCTTGTGCTGGAACGTAACCCGGATATTTTGAGCGATGTTGCCCACAGTAAGACGCGCCCTTTTGTTGTCGGCTTTGCGGCTGAAACTGAAAATATCGAACAAAACGCACAAAGTAAATTACAGCGAAAAAACCTCGATATGATCGCTGCAAATTTTGTTGGCCAGACAGAAAACAATAAACAGGACATCGGCTTCAACAGCGAATACAATGCACTACAGGTTTTCTGGGCAAACGGTAGCAGTACATTGGAGCTGACACGTAAAAGCGTGCTGGCTCGCCAGTTAATCCAACTTATTACCAACCATTATCAGGCCCATAAAAAAGATGAAAAAAATACAGCTTAAAGTTTTGGACCAGCGCATAGGCAAAGACATTCCCTTACCTGCACACGCGACTGAAGGTTCTGCCGGCATGGACTTACGCGCCTGCATTGATGAAACTATTACACTGAATCCCGGCGACACCGAACTCATTCCCACAGGTATTGCAATTCACATTGCCGATTCCAGTTTAGCTGCGACTATTTTACCGCGCTCGGGCTTAGGCCATAAGCATGGCATTGTTCTAGGCAATCTTGTTGGCCTGATCGACTCAGATTATCAGGGACAGTTATTTGTTTCCTGCTGGAACCGTGGTGATAAAAGCTTCAGCATTGAAATAGGTGACCGCATTGCACAATTAGTTTTTGTGCCTGTAGTGCAGGCTGATTTTGATGTGGTTGATGAATTCGATTCAACCGACCGTGGCGAAGGTGGCTTTGGCCATTCTGGCTCCAAATAACTTAATACCTAAAGTAGATAACACATGGCTATTAGCGAAGATATTTTCCGCGCCTACGACATTCGTGGCATTGTTGAAACCGCACTGACACCCGATGCGGTGCGTCAAATTGGTCAGGCTTTTGCCACCGAAGCACGCAATCAAAACCAGGACACTGTTGTCATTGGTCGAGATGGTCGCTTATCCAGCCCCATGCTTGCACAGGCGCTCAGTGACGGTTTGCGTGCCGGTGGTTGCGATGTGGTTGATGTTGGCATGGTGCCGACACCGGTTCTGTATTACGCCACACACAAACTAAAAACTGGCACCGGTATTATGATTACCGGCAGCCATAATCCACCACAATACAACGGTATAAAAATGATGCTGGATGGTCACACTTTATACGGTGATGGCATCAAAACTTTATATCAGTTAATTGTTGATAACAAATTATCAACTGGCGAAGGCGGTTATAGCGAACAAGACGTGCTCGCTGATTATGTTGGACGCATTGCTTCTGATATCAAACTGGCTAAACCCATGCGTATAGCTGTTGATTGCGGCAACGGTGTAGCCGGTGTTTGTGCGACTGAGCTATTCACCAAGCTTGGCTGTGAAGTCACTGAGTTATTCTGCGATGTTGATGGTACTTTCCCTAATCATCACCCCGACCCCTCAAGACCTGAAAATCTCAAAGATATAATGAAAGTCGTCGGTGATAAAAAATTGGATCTCGGCCTGGCTTTTGATGGTGACGGTGATCGTGTTGGCGTTGTCGATAACAAACAAAATGTTATCTGGGCTGATCGACAAATGATGCTTTACGCGGCTGACGTATTAGAAAGAAAACCCGGTGCGCAGATTATTTTCGATATTAAATCCAGCACTAATCTTGCAAACGTAATTAAAGAACTTGGTGGCGAACCACTGATGTGGAAAACCGGACACTCCTTCATCAAAGCCAAAATGAAAGAAACCGGTGCCGAACTCGCTGGCGAAATGAGCGGCCACATTTTCTTCAAGGAACGCTGGTTCGGTTTTGATGACGGCCTTTATAGCGCCGCACGTATGCTGGAAATACTCAGCAAACGTGACGAAATTGCTTCTGAAGTATTTTCTGCTTTACCCGATAGCTGCAACACGCCTGAACTTCAAATCCAGTTTGAAGAAGGCGAGCATTACAAGTTCATGGATAAATTTAAACAGGAAGCAGATTTTTCAGGTGCTGACATTTCAACCATCGACGGCATGCGCGTTAATTACGCAGAAGGCTGGGGGCTGATTCGTCCCTCCAACACCACACCTTGTCTGGTGCTGCGCTTTGAGGCGAATACCGAAGCCATGTTAGAAGAAATTCAAAATACTTTCAGGCAACAACTAAAAAAGATGGATAGTTCTCTCGATCTACCTTTTTAAGCTTTAAATATAAATCTGGATTTATGATCAGGGGCTTCCATCCCTGGTCATGAACAGGCAGAATAAAATAAACTTAATTAATTTCTCAGGAGTTGTTGTGGATCAAACCAACGCCAACAATATTGCTCATGTTCTATCTGAAGCATTGCCTTATCTTCAGAACCTGAACAATAAAACCATTGTCATC
>JAGLQT010000060.1 GCA_023136715.1 Gammaproteobacteria bacterium
AATCACTACAGCAAGGTCGCTCCGGTATTAAATTTCAGGAAGAATATAAAGAAGTCGGCATGCGCAGCAATGTCGCGGGCAGTGTTGATATTAATGTTGATGATTTCATCGATCGCAAAGTAAAACGCTTTATGGGCGATGCGGCCGCTTTTGCCTACATCTCTATGCAACAGGCGATTGAGCATGCCGGCCTGGATGAATCACAGGTTTCCAATATCCGCACTGGCATTATTATGGGTTCCGGCGGTGCTTCATCCGCAAACCAGGTTGAAGCCGCTGATATTCTGCGTAGTAAAGGTATTCGCCGCGTAGGACCTTATATGGTACCTCGTACCATGGCGAGTACAGTTTCAGCCTGTCTGGCCACGCCCTTCCATATCAAAGGCGTAAACTATTCGATCAGTTCTGCCTGTGCCACCAGTACCCACTGTATTGGTAATGCTTACGAACTCATCCAAATGGGTAAGCAGGACATTATCTTTGCTGGTGGCGGTGAAGAAGAACACTGGACATTGAGCATGTTGTTTGATGCCATGGGTGCCTTATCTTCTAAATATAATGAAACCCCTGAAAAAGCTTCTCGCACCTACGATGCAGACCGTGATGGTTTTGTCATCGCGGGTGGTGGTGCATGTTTAGTAGTTGAAGAACTGGAACATGCGCTTAGCCGCGGTGCCAACATTCTTGCTGAAGTGGTGGGTTATGGTGCTACTTCTGACGGTGTTGATATGGTCGCGCCTTCGGGTGAAGGTGCAGTTCGCTGCATGCAGATGGCCCTGGATGGTATTGAACAACCGCTGGACTACATCAACACACACGGCACCAGCACACCTGTGGGCGACACCAAAGAACTACAGGCTATTCGCGAAACTTTCGGCGATAACATTCCTCCCATCAGTTCGAGCAAATCACTTGCGGGTCATTCCTTAGGCGCTTCTGGTGCTCAGGAATCTATCTACAGTCTTTTGATGATGGAAAACAACTTCATTCAGGCATCCGCCAATATCGAAAATCTGGATGAGCAAGCCGTAGGCATGCCGATCGTGACTGAAAGACAGGATGACGTAACACTGAACACCATCATGTCGAATAATTTCGGTTTTGGTGGCACCAACGCCTGCCTGGTTTTCCAGCGTTATCAAGATTAATATTTGAACAGACAAAATACATCACTCAGATTTTGTCAGAGAGATGTATTTTGTCTAGCAAGTGCTACAATCCCTGTAATCGTTCAATCGTAAGGAAATCATGGGGATAACATGAACAAACGCATTACCCTGAATCAACTTCTCCTGGCAAGTAGTTGCCTACTGCTCACCTCAACTCAGGTACTCGCTGATCGTCCCGCCATGGACGACCGATCAGAGACTTTCGAGCCTGAGGTAATAGATATATCTACCGATGTTGAAGCAATTCCAGTATTTGAAGAAATGCCTGCTCAGGAAACCACATCGGACCTGGAAGAACCTGTTCTGGAAACAATACCAGGAATGGAAGGGGTTTCAGCCGTTGATGAATCACAGATGGAACCAGCCGCTGACGATGTTGAACCTGTTATTCATGTTTACGACCACAGAACTGAAACCGAAATCACCGGTGACGTTATCGAGTTACAGGCCGGAGAAACACTACCGATTAAAGTTCTCGATTTCCCTCGCCGCGGTATGAAGATGGAGAAAGTTAAAAATGAGCTAGGAGAACCGCTCGAAATTTCTGACACTATCGGCAAGCCACCAATTACTACCTGGACTTACAATGACCGTGTTGTCTATTTTGAGTATTCCAGTGTTGTTCACGTGGTTGCTGCAGACTGAAACAGCTTCAAGAATTAGCCCTCGGGGAAAGTCCGCTCCAGGCCATACAATCTCCCCTGCTGGAAGCAGCAGGCATTGACTTACATATCAAGCGTGAAGACCTGGTTGATTATGAACTGGGCGGCAATAAATGGCGCAAGATGAAATACAATCTTGAAGCCGCTGCCCGACAAAATCACCACACCTTGCTCACCTTTGGCGGCGCTTACTCCAACCATATTTATGCCACTGCCGCCGCTGGAAAGCGACTTGGTTTGCACACCATCGGAATTATTCGCGGCGAAGAACACGAACATCTAAATCCCACTCTACAATTTGCCAGCGACTGCGGCATGCAGCTGGAATATGTGGATAGATCCACCTACCGGAATAAAACATCCACAGAATACATCAATAGTTTAAGCGATAAATACGGCCGGTTTTATTTACTACCCGAAGGTGGCAGCAATGCTTTAGCACTCAGGGGCTGCGCTGAGATCGTTGAAGAGACAACTAAAGAAACTAATGGCGACTTTGATATCATCTGCAGTGCCTGCGGCACTGGTGCAACCCTGGCAGGCATCATTCATGGTTTAAAGCCAGAACAAAAAGCCATCGGTTTTCCGGTGCTCAAAGGTGGCGATTTTCTCACTGAAGAAATTCAACATTTTCT
>JAGLQT010000061.1 GCA_023136715.1 Gammaproteobacteria bacterium
CTTTGGACTTTTATTGAACAATTCAAAAAAGATTTTGATATACCACTGGATGGCGTATATACAGGAAAAATGTTTTATGGATTATTTGATCTGATAAAAAAAGGTTTTTTTCCCAAAGGCAGTCGAATCGTTGCCATTCATACCGGCGGCCTTCAGGGAAATCTGGGGTTTATGACAAAAAACTGAAGCAACAGGAACTAAAAGAAGTCCTCTTCCATTTCTTGACGTTGCTTTTCTTCCTGCTGTTCACGGTGTTCTTTTGACTGGCGTCGGAATGTTTCCAGCATTTCACCCGCAACAGATTCAAAATTACTGAAACTGGCCCTTTCTTTTTCGCCCATTTCAGTTTCATCTACTCTATTGCCATCAAAACGAATCACATGATTCGCTTCCATTGTGAAACTCTTTTTATACTCTACAAACTCTTTCATAGTTTGCTCTTTGTATGTCTGATATTCTTTCTGCAAGGCATCCTTCGCATCCTGTGCCTGCTGCTTGAAAGCCTCGAAATCATCGACTGGTTTCTGGCGATGAATTTCATAATCATCACCCGGTGATTCCAGCTCCAGCTTACCTTCCTGCAAAGCTACACCCTCACCTTCTTCATTATCATAAACAATAAAAGTAGTGCCCCGAACGCCTATGGTTGAAAATTTTGCTTTAACCTGACGCTCACCACCAAACACCTTACGGAAGGTAAAGTAAATTTTCCCTCCCAGATGAGATAACCAGTTTTTCTTTTCAACCTGCAAGCTACTTTTCTCATCAAGCACCGACAGCGCACCATCATTGAATCGAACCACGGCCTGACTGCCTTCGCTGGTGGTCACGGTCTCACTCTCATGAACCGCAATATCAGCCCCTTTGACTTCGCGTGAGTCACCCTGTGCATTAATAATGGTTACTACACCCGTGGTTTTCAGGATCTGGCCACGACTTTCCTCTGCATTAGACAAACCCGATTGAAGTAAAAGAGGCAGCAGCAAAATAGGTGCGATTAAATGAATTCGTTGAAACATAACTACATCACCATGATAATAATTTATTTATAGCTGAGTATAACTGAAATATCAGCATGATGGTTTGAACCAAATCACAAAGCTAAGGGTGCAATTTAATCAACATAGGGGCCATGCTGTTGTATTGGCTCACCGTGCGGAGAACCATAACACAACAACATTCGTACACTGGAGAGCGTCCTGAAATCGATAGTATTCAGACCTTCAAAAAATAATCCCTGGCCTGCTATTAACGATTGATTATTCGCTTCAACCTGACCCTCTACAACATAGACCAGACCTCTGAAATTATCATCCAAAGATTCATCAAATTGTATACCAGCATCGAGTTTTATATCCAGATAGCGAACTGGCGTTTTCAACTGCAAAGGCGAATTTTTGCCGATTAATTCACGTACCAGACCACCTGAAATCTTATGTTCTGGTACAGAATCTGTATCTACCTGCTGGTAAGTCGGTTCAATTTTTTTCAGGCTCTGTGGCAAATTAACCCAAAGCTGAATGCCTTTTGTGGCACTACCCGGAGATGGCATTTCTGAATGAATAATTCCACTGCCTGCTGTGAACCGCTGCAAGCCACCGGGTAAAACTATAGATTCATTACCCAGGTTATCTTTATGCTTCATCGAGCCTTCGAATATATAAGTAATACCTTCGAAGCCGCGATGTGGATGATCGGGAAAACCGCAACCGGGTGACACATTGAAATGATCCCACAGGACGAAGGGATCAAAATTCATAAAACCATTAGCCGGAAAAAGGCGCTGCACTTCCGCGCCGTCACCTTCAGCACCCAGGCTGGCTGTTCGTACAAAAATCTTTGGCTTCATTACGCCTCCGGTTTATGTCTCTATTTATGCTTCCAGCTCTTCCCAGCGCTGGTAACAGACTTCCAGTTCCTGCTCGTTCGCTTTCAACAAATCCTGTGTTTTAACAATAAGATCCTTATCCTGCTGGAAAAATTCCGGATCCGCCATTTCTGCATGCAGGCGCTCCTGCTCTATTTCCAGCTGTTCAATTATTACCGGCAACTCATCAAGATCACGTTGATCTTTGTAACTGAGTTTTTTCTTCTGGCTTTTAACCTTAACTTCTTCCTTGACCGGCTTACTCTGTGCCGATTTGGCCTTGTCTACCTCTGACGTAGTTTGACGCTGACGCAACCAGTCGTCATAACCGCCCACGTATTCATTCACGATTCCATCGCTCTCAAACACCAGTGTATTACTGACTACATTATTGACAAATTCACGATCATGGCTGACCAGTAAAATCGTGCCGGTATAATTGAGAACCAGCTCTTCCAGCAGCTCTAAAGTTTCGACATCCAGATCATTGGTCGGTTCGTCGAGCACCAACATATTGGCGGGCTTGGAAAATAATCGAGCCAACAATAAACGATTACGCTCACCACCGGATAAAGCCTTAACTGGCGAACGTGACCGTTCGGGGGCAAACAGGAAATCCTGTAAATAGCCAATGACATGCTTGCGTGCACCATTTATCTCAATAAACTCACGGCCTTCCGAAAGGTTATCCAGCACACTGGCTTCTTCATCGAGCTGGTCTCGCATCTGGTCAAAATAAGCGATGGACTGTTTCGTGCCCAGGCTAATCTTTCCCGATGTGGGTTGTAACTGACCCAGCAAGATTTTCAACAATGTCGTTTTACCGGCACCATTGGGGCCAATAATACCGACCTTATCGCCACGCAGAATCGTGGTATTAAAGTTTTTAATAATAGTACGACCATCGTAATCAAAACTGACATCCTCAGCTTCTACCACCAGCTTGCCCGATTGTTCTCCACGGACAATCTTCATATCCACCTTGCCGACTTTATTTCTTCTCTCCGCACGTTCACCACGCAATTTTTCTAGCGCACGCACCCGACCTTCATTACGGGTCCGGCGAGCTTTAATGCCCTGACGAATCCAGACCTCCTCTTGCGCCAGCTTTTTATCAAACAGCGCATTGGCTTCTTCTTCGGCTTTTAGAAACTCTTCCCGTCGACTCAGATAAGTAGTGTAATCACAGGGATAGCTGGTCAGCTTGCCACGATCTAGCTCGACGATACGAGTCGACAGTTTGCGCATAAAAGCACGATCATGGGTGATGAATAGCAGTGCACCTTTATAGGCTAGCAGCTGATCTTCCAGCCACTGGATGGCTTCCAGATCGAGATGATTGGTTGGCTCATCGAGCAATAACAAATCAGGCTTCACTACCAATGCCCTGGCCAGCAGCACACGTCGGCGCATACCACCGGATAACTTGGTAAAGTCGGTATCACCATCCAGGTCCATTTTCGATAACACTGACTCGACCTGTTGATTCAACTGCCAGGCATCGGCGACTTCAATTTCATGCTGGATGCGCTCCAGTTCCGCAAATGCCTGCTCAGAGTAATCCTCGGCGACACGATGCGTGGCATGATGATAGGCCTTCAGTAATTCAGCCTTTGCACCCAAACCTGATGCCACCACATCAAAGATGCTGCCTTGCAGGTGATACGGCACTTCCTGTTCTAACCATGCAATCTTGACCGACTTATTAATGTCGATTTCTCCATGATCCGGTTTTATCAGGCCACTAATCACCTTCAACAGGCTGGACTTGCCCGTGCCATTACGCCCCAGCAAACTGACGCGCTCACCCGCCTCAATCGCCAGATTTACCTGCTCAAGAATAGCCGGTCCGCCAAAACTGACATTGATATTACGAAGCCTAATTATTGCCATAAAAATTATTTAACCCTGATGCATCATCAACATTCTTTAAAGTTGAGTTAATGATGTAGTTATTCGTATAAAACGACTAAGTGACTGTTTTTTAATAGCCGAAATCAGATAGTTTTGCACAAGCCCAAAAAGACCATCTGGAAAAAG
>JAGLQT010000062.1 GCA_023136715.1 Gammaproteobacteria bacterium
AGCCGCAGATTGGCGGGGTTATCCTCTATATATAGAACGGTATATTGGGGCTTCTGTTCAGCAATCATGACGCAAAATAGGTAGTCCTTTATTTATCTTATTGTTATGAGTAAAACGCAAACTATGATCAAGCAGACTTAAGGAAAAAGCACTGCTCTCAGCTAGTTGAATTTCCCTACTGATACTGCCATAAATGAACTTAACGATACCCATAACAATACTAGGGCGAAGACAAATATTAAAATATCAGTATATTCATCTTTACCATAATGAACCAATGGGTGATTTCTGGCCTTGTGCTTTTTTACCTGATTTCAGGTCCGAAGTTTTTGGCCTTGAGCATTATTTCCAGAGCCCTTCCCATCTCTTTGCCCTGTTTTAGGCTTCTTGGGTTTCTTCGGCTTTTTAGGTTTAATGGGGCGAGTATCAAGTCGAGATTTGGGCACATCATTAACAGGTTTAAAGCCCGCAATTACTTTACGCGTTATTCGCTGTTTAATTAAACGCTCAATGGCCGAGAGCTCTTTAAATTCATCAGCACAAACTAGCGATACGGCCTGCCCTTTCAAACCGGCACGACCTGTACGACCTATTCGATGGATATAATCTTCCGCTACATGCGGTAAATCAAAATTCACCACCTGTGGTAATTGGTCAATATCCAGTCCACGAGAAACAAGATCGGTCGCCACTAAAACCTGGATCGAACTGGCTTTAAACTCAGCCAGGGCTTTTGTGCGTGCGCCCTGACTTTTATCACCATGAATCGCGGCGGCTTTAATGCCTTCTTTTTCAAGATAGCGAACCAGTCGATCTGCCCCCTGCCTGGTCCGACTAAAAACCAGCACTTGATGCCAGTTATTTTCTTTGATCAATTGCAGCAACAGCGTCGGTTTTTGTTTTTTATCTACCGGATACATCCAGTGTTCTACCGTTGTTGCGGCAGTATTAGGTGGATCAACTGAAAGCTCAACGGGATTATTAACGATATCTTTGGCCAGCTGACAAACTTCATCTGAAAACGTGGCAGAGAACATCAGGTTCTGACGTTGTCTGGGTAACAGTGCGATAATTTCCCGGATGTCATCGATAAATCCCATATCGAGCATTCGATCTGCTTCATCTAACACCAGCACTTCAAGCTGCTGAAATTTCACCGCGTTTTGATTATATAAATCCATTAACCGTCCCGGTGTTGCTACAAGCACGTCCGCACCTTTGCGCAATTTCATCATTTGTGGATTGATCTTCACGCCACCATAAACCACGGCAGAACGTAGCGGCAAGTTTCTACCATAGGTGTCCACACTAGCGCCAACCTGAGCCGCCAACTCACGCGTCGGCGTTAATATAAGTGCACGCACCTGATTCGCCTGAACCCGTCGCCCCTTAGATAACCTTTCTAAAATGGGCAAAGTAAAAGCCGCCGTCTTGCCCGTGCCCGTCTGCGCGGCTGCCATTACATCTCTGGCTTTAAGGATTTCAGGTATCGCTTCAACCTGAATAGGCGAAGGTATTTCGTAGCCTTGCTCGGCGACGACTTCAAGAATAGGGATGGATAAACCTAAACAGGCAAAGCTCATAAAATTGTCTCTGACAGCAGTTTCGTAAGCTGAAACACTGTACTGGTAAAACTGTAGTTTACAACAATCTTACTGCCCGCAAATTTCACAAAGAACCGTCCCGATTCAAGCTTTAACCTGTAGCTTTAATTCCTTTTCAATATCACTGGACAGCATAGGCACACCACAATAAAAACCCTGCATATAGTTACAGCCATTTTGCAATAGAAAATCTTTTTGCTTCGACGTTTCCACTCCTTCTGCAAGTACGCTCAACCCCATGTTTTTGGATAGCGCAATAATCGTCTTTGAAATCACCACATCTTCCTCATCATTAGGCAGTCCATGTATAAACGACCGATCAATCTTCAGCTTATTAATGGGTAGGCGTTTAAGTTGCGACAGTGATGAATACCCGGTACCAAAATCATCAATAGCAAGGCCAACACCTAAATCCTTTATCCTATTGAGTAACTGTATAGCTATACTGGTATCTTTCATAATTAGCCCTTCAGTGACTTCCAGCTCCAGCCACTGTGGTTGACAACCTGTTTCTTCCAGGAGTTGCTGTAGTGCGTCAACAAAGTCTTCTTTTTGAAGCTGCCGCATAGATACATTTAGTGCCAGCACACCCGGTTGCAGTCCGTCCTGATACCAGTGAACACATTGCATCATGGCTGTTTTCATCACCCATTGATCCAACTGAATAATTAAACCTGTATCACTTGCAAAAGATAAAAATTTGGCAGGTGCTATCAGACCCATATCCGGGTGCATCCACCTGACCAGAGCCTCCATACCGACAATCTGATCTGTTTCCGCATTAACCTGTGGCTGGTAGTACACAACAAATTCTTCCTTACTTAAAGCGTTGCGGAAACTGGTTTCCATCGCAATACGCTCAAAAGCTTTTTCAGTCATAATCTGGGTGTAAAACTGATAGGTATTCCGACCTTCATCCTTTGCCTGGTACATAGCCGCATCGGCATTTTTGAGCAGTTCTTCCGGTGTATGACCATCCTCGGGATAAATGGCCACACCAACACTGAGCGTGATATAAAACGACTGGTCACGAAGTTCAATCGGTTCATTCATTGCCCTGATCAGGCTTTGTGTCACTTCCACTACCACATCATTATTGGCAACCTGGTTCAGTACAATGGAAAATTCATCGCCGCCCAAACGAGCCAGAGTATCAGTTTGACGAATTCCACTCTTCAGACGTTTTGCAACTTCTACCAATAACTCGTCACCCACTTTATGCCCCATTGAATCATTGATTCCTTTAAAATGATCAAGGTCGATAAACAGAACGGCTAACTGTGTTAAATCACGCCGTGCCTGTTTGATAGACTGGTTGAGCCGGTCATCAAACAGAAAACGATTAGGCAGGTCGGTGAGTGGGTCGTGATGCGCATGATAGTGCAATGTTTCTTTCTGAAGTTTTAATTCTTCCTGAATAAAACGTCGTTTCTTAATTTCCAGGGAAAGCGAAATCGCGTTAACCATAGAGCCGGCAAATTCTTCTTCGTCTGGTTCCCAACATTTTGTTTCTGCCACCTTTTCATGACAGATTACACCAATCAAATGCTCGTCCTGAACAATCGGTGCATCCAGCATTGAGCAAATATTTAACGGCTTCAGATAGCTATCCACAAACTCACGGGTTCGCGCATCCTCCCTGGCATTATTAACCACCAGTATTTCGCCACTGTATATAGCCTTAAAGTATTCAGGATAATCCTCTACGACCAACACTGCTCCACTTTCGTGCTTACCCGTATTACTGAGATATAAATCAGCACAGGTCAATACTGTTTTGTCATCATTGAACAACCAGATACTCACCCGTTCAACGTGTAATGCTTTTGCGGATAACTCAGTGGCTGAGTGTATGGTTACATAATCATCCTGGTAATCCACCATGGACCATTCCAATAATGCCTTTTGATAATCAACCTTCCTATCAAGCACACCTTGAATTTTAATGATATTTTCATTAACCATCTTAGCCATGACAGATATCTCATCATTACCATGAATAACAATTGGCTGTGCTGAGTTTTGTTCCTGATTGAGGTACCGAAAGAAATTCAAAAGGCCATCCTGAAATGAAGAAACAACTGAAGAAATAGATCGGGCAATAGCTGCACCAAACATAACACCCAGAACAATCGTCAGTAAACTGACCACAAATAACGTCGCTGCAATAACTTTTCGCTTCTCAGACATATGCTGAACTGAGCGTTCAGCAGATTGAATAGCGTTACTGATAACACCGCTGCCTAGACGCTTCATTTCTGGCAATACTTCTGCTACCAGTTGCTTATTTAAATCAACCCATAACAACATAGCACTTTCATAATTTTCGGCAGAGGTTTTGAATTTATCCAGTTTATCAAATTCAAATGTCTGATCAGACATCCCCTTGAGCCTAAGCCACTCGCTCATCATGAACTGGTAATCTTTTTTAAATGATTCAAACACTTCATCGTCTGGACTCAGTCGATATTCTTTTTCACTCAATCGTGTCACATAAGTGTATTGCCAGATATTGGAACCGTTATTGATTTTTTCAACTGTTTTCTCAGATAAATTATTTTTAATTTCTACCCTTTTTGACTCCACATATTGCTGAATCTGCAAGGTAATATATTCGCCTTCAGTGCCAAGAATATTTGCCTGTTTATTTAATTCGGTCAGTAATGAAACTCCTTTTAGGTACAAACTTTTATATTCATCCGTTGCTCGGCGAGTCTGCTGCTGATTGACTATTAATATATCGCTATCATCTAAACCCAATTTATCGATTTGATTAAGTATCTGGTAAATTTCATCTACATATTTAATAGCATTTTCATACGCCTGATTAGCCGCTGAAAAATCATACACTGAGCCATTAGCATTTAAACGATAATTCTGTTCCTCAAGAATTAACTTATTGGTATAGCGTTCAATTTTTGTTGCATAAACCATTTCATCCACTTCAGTATGAATAGAATTAAATCCATTATTTGAAACAATAGACAAAATCAGGGCAACAACGACACTCAACAGAATCAGCAAATAGGTCTTATTTTTGATGGATAACTGGTTGGCAATATTCATATTTTATTTATTTTCATTTCAATGATTAAACGTTTTTCGCACGCAACACTGTGGCACGCAAACAGAAAAGTTTATCAGCAATGCGTTAAGCGGTATATTTTTATTGTTGAAAGCATCATCCCTGAATCGCCACGTAGAATACTAGAAAGCAAACAATTCCTTCTTGCGCCTATACTTTATAATCACTCTAGATATTACAAGATATCCAGTTATTCACATATCTAACCACAACTTCCCACACACAAAAACCGTTCTAAAACCATGTCTTTTAAACAATCTAAACTTGAGACCTCTTTAAAACACTTAACAGAACTATGAGATTCCCGGACTTACACAATGAAATCAGGCAGTACTTTCAATCAGTTCAATAGCATTGCCATCAACATCACGACAAAATAGTGCGCGTCGGCCTGATTTACTCAAGGTATAGTCAATACCCGCCTGTTCGATCGCAGTTTTAATTTGATCAAGATCACTCACTGTCATGGCCAGATGTCGATCTCGACCACCATGAGCGGGACGACCTTCAACGGGATCAGGATTTGGCAGTTCCAGCAAATGTATTTGCCCTGCACCCACCTGTAGCCAGGCACCGGGGTATCCTAGATCCGGACGACTGTGATCCTGCTCCAGCCCCAGCACACCACAGTAAAATGCCAGCGCACGTTCGGTATCCGCAATGATGAAGCTGGCGTGGTGGATGGCGGTAATAAGGCTGTCTGACACGGTGGTTCTCCTGATTGATGACGCGCTTTAGGTTATACTATGCGCCGCCTGAATCACAGGCATGAGCGTACATTGGCCATTATGAATCCTGATCTTTCCAAGTTACAACCTTATCCCTTTGAAAAGCTGGCGACTTTGAAGGCAGATTGCACGCCACCGCAGGATCTAGCCCATATCGCGCTGTCTATTGGCGAGCCCAAGCACCCCGCGCCTGAGGTGGCTTTGAAGCCTTTGCGTGAGAATCTGGATGCGATCAATAGCTACCCGTTGACCAGGGGCATGCCTGAGTTGCGTCAGTCCATTGCCAACTGGTTGCAAAACCGTTTTTCTCTGCCTGCTGGTGCGGTGAATGCTGACAACCAGGTGATCCCTGTCAACGGCACCCGCGAGGCGCTGTTCGCTTTTGCTCAGGCGGTGGTCGAGCGTAGCGACGATGCGCTGGTGCTGATGCCCAATCCGTTCTACCAGATTTATGAAGGTGCCGCTCTGCTCGCCGGTGCCACGCCCTACTTCTACGCCACCACCCGCGACAACAACTACCAGCCAGATTTTGATGCCATCCCCGAAGCCATCTGGCAGCGTTGCCAGCTAATTTATATTTGCACACCGGGCAATCCAACCGGTGCGGTGATTTCTGAAGCTGAGCTGATCAAACTGATCGAGAAAGCGAAACGGTACGATTTCATCATCGCCTCGGATGAATGTTATTCCGAAATTTATTTTGATGGCATCAAACCTACGGGATTATTACAGGCTGCCGTCAACAGCGACAACGAGAGCTTCAAAAACTGCGTGGTTTTCCACAGCCTGTCAAAACGTTCCAACCTGCCCGGTATGCGTTCGGGTTTTGTTGCCGGTGATGCGGACGTGATGAAAGCCTTTTTGCTGTACCGCACTTATCACGGCTGCGCCATGCCACCGGTACACCAGATTGCCAGTATCGCCGCATGGAACGATGAGCAGCACGTCGAGCAAAACCGTCAGCTTTATCAGCAAAAGTTTGACGCAGTTTTAAATATACTCAGTCCAGTTTGCGAAGCACAAAAACCTGAAGCTGGTTTTTATATCTGGCTGCACACGAATATTGACGAAGCTGATTTTGCGAAGCAGTTATTCGACCAGCAGAATGTTACCGTTTTACCCGGCAGTTATTTATCACGCACCGTTGATGGACAGAACCCCGGCAGCCAGCATGTACGCATGGCATTGGTCGCACCGCTGGACGAGTGCATCGATGCCGCCAACCGAATTAAACAATTTATCGAAAACTTATAGTCACTGGAGACCCAGATGGATAATTTAAAAAACATTATTGAAGAAGCTTTTGAACGCAGAGCTGACAT
>JAGLQT010000063.1 GCA_023136715.1 Gammaproteobacteria bacterium
ATGGCTCATGAAATATCTCATGTCTCACAACGACATCTGGCTCGCGCTATTAATGAATCAGGCAGCACAGCTATTGCCACTTTTGCCACCGTACTCGCTGCCATTCTTTTAGGTGCACAGGACTCAGAAGCAAGTCAGGCTGTTTTATACACAGGCCTGGCAGGTAGTCAGCAAAAAGCAATAAACTTTACTCGTAATAATGAATATGAAGCAGACCGAATTGGCATTAGCATTCTTGCCAAAACCGGCATCAACCCTCAAGGCATGGTGGACTTTTTTTCAACCTTACTATCTAAAAGCGGCACGGGTGGTATAGAGTACCTTCGAACGCATCCACTCAATAGCAATCGTGTTAGTGAGGCCAAAGACCGAATAAAAAACACACAACACAATCTACCCGACGATAGCCAGGACTTTCAATTTGCCCATGCCCGACTTGAAGTCCTTAGCCATGCAGACACCTCAAACATCAAAAGCAACACCACTACAGACAATGATGACATAAGTGCTTATAAGCGTTCTCTTAAATTAATGCGCGCCAGTCGATGGTCAAAAGCAATTAAACAGCTGGAAACTTTATCAAAAAGAAATAACCACCCATGGATAAAACTAGCACTAGCGGAAGCTTATCAGGCAAATAATCAAAACCAGCAATCACTCGATTTACTCAACAATCTCTCCGGACTTTTCCCCGGCTATTTACCTGTTACTCTGCTCTATACACGCACACTTACTGCAAACGGTCAGCCACAAAAAAGCATTGCTCTTTTAAAGCACCAGTTACAAATTAACGATGAAGCTATTATTCATAAGGCATTGGCTCAGGCCTATTTCAAAAACGGACAAATTAGTGCCGCACTTGAATCAACAGGAAACCAGTATTTTAAAGAAGGTTATTTCGAACTAGCCTTACAGCAATATGATATGGCACTACAACAGGCGAATCTAAGCATTACCACGCGACAACGATTACAAACAAAAAAAGAAACTTTAAATAAAAAAGAGTGACCTCTTATAAAACAAGGTTGTAGACAAACCCTAATGGACAAGCAATGCCCGTTAAATTCCGTAAACAAATGAATTTTATTTATTTATGGGGCTATTGCTATATGCATTTCTCGTAGTATGCTATAGAAGATTGTCTCAAGATTGATAATCATTTCAGATATATCTATTACAATAATCAAAATGAATAGGACTTTTAACGGACAGGAATTTCCATTAACTCGACGAGGAGCAAAAAATGCAAGGTTTTATGCATAAAATATCAACTACCGTCTCGGTAGCAGCGTTAACCACTTGCCTTGGTCTAGCAACGCCTCTTACTGTCAATGCTGCAGAAGATGCAGACATCGCAAAAGGAAAAGAACTGGCATTTGATAGAAAGAAAGGCAACTGCCTGGCCTGTCATGACATTGCTGGCGGCAGCCTACCAGGCAACATAGGGCCACCACTGGTCGCAATGAAAGCCAGGTTCCCTGACTTTAATATATTAAGAGACCAGATTTCTGACGCTCGCATAAATAATCCAAATACAATCATGATTCCCTTTGGTCCACACGCTGTCCTTTCTGCAAAAGAAATAGACCTGGTCGCCAAATTTATACACACACTATAAAGATTTGAGGTAATACTAATGAATCTCCAACGTAGAATTCTACTTAAAAGCACACTGGCAGCCAGCGCAACAACCGTAGCTATCAGCGCGGGCTTGCTGACCCCTAAAGCAGTTTGGGCCGCATGGAATACCGCTGCATTCAATGCTAAAGATGTTGATACTGCTCTAACTGGTGCCTATGGTAGCACCGAGACAACAGACAGCGACAAAATCAAACTTAAAGCGCCTGATGTTGCCGAAAATGGTGCTTCAGTCACTATTACAGTTGATAGCAAACTGGATAAAACTGAAGCCATCAGCATCCTTGTAAATGGCAATGCACAACCCTTAACAGCTACTTTTAACCTTGGCGCCACTACAGAAGGCTTCATTACCACCAATATAAAAATGGGTAAATCTTCTGACGTCATCGCTGTTGTCAAAGCTGATGGCAAACTTTACAGCACCAAACAACAAGTCAAAGTCACCATCGGTGGTTGCGGCGGTTAATCAAAAGATTCGAGGATATAAAAATGGCTAATACAGATTCAACAATTCAAATTCGATCCAGCGTTAAAAAAGGCGTTGCGACAATCAAATGCCTGGTCAGTCACCCTATGGAAACTGGCATGCGCAAAGATAAAAAAGGCAAGCTCATTCCTGCCAAGTTCATTCAGAAGCTTTCCTGTGAACATGCGGGAAATGTTGTGTTAGATGCTGATCTCAATGGCACAGTTTCTGCCAACCCATATATTAAGTTCAAATTTAGCGGCGCGACAAAAGGCGATACTATCAAAGTGAACTGGGTTGATAATAAAGGCGATAGCGACGCAGTCGAAGTTGAAATCCCAACTAAGCGCAGAAAAAAATAACAGGCATAACCACAAAAAAAGGTGACCCATGAAAAAATATTTAGCAGCTTTATCTGCCCTGCTGATGATTGCCACTCCAGTCGTGTCGCAAGCATCTCCAGAAGAAGACCTGAAAGCATTTAGATCCTACTTTACGGATAAATTCCCAGAAGTGCCTGTGGCAGATTTTGTCAACGGCGTATATTCTGTGGATGAAGCATCTCGCGAACAGTGGGAGCAATTTGAAGAATTCCCCGCCTACGAGATCTATATTTCTAAAGGCGAGACTTTATTCCACAAAAAATTTGCCAACGGTAATAGTTTTGCCACCTGCTTTCCTGATTATGAAAAAGGTATTCGCCAGAACTACCCTCACTTCGACCAGGCTAGCGGTAAAATCATAACGATGGAAGGCGACATCAACAAATGCCTGACTGATAATGGTGAGAAAAAATTTAAGTGGAAGAAAGGCAAGATTGCTTATGTTGGCGCTTACATTGCCTACATGTCCAGGGAGAATTTGATTGATGTAAAAGTGCCTAACAATGCGGCTGCTCTGGCTGCATATAACCGTGGTAAAAAACATTTTTACGCTAAACGCGGTCAGTTGAATATGTCTTGTGCCGATTGTCATTACAGCAATGCAGGCAATAAAATTCGTGCTGACATTCTTAGTCCCGCTTTAGGCCATCCTACTGGCTTCCCTGTTTATCGCAACAAATGGGCTAGTAGCTCTAAAGGTGATGGCATGGGCACCCTGCATCGCCGTTATGGTGGTTGTAACAAACAGGTACGCGCCAAACCCTTCAAAGCGCAAAGTGATGAATATAAGGCACTGGAATACTTCCATACTTATATGAGCAATGGCCTTGAAGTAAACGGACCTAGCTTACGTAAATAATAACTAAGCTAACCGCTAAAACAAAAAAAGCCCGGTTATTAACCGGGCTTTTTTTATGTTTATTTTTTATTCCGAGAGGAACAAAAGATGAAGATGGTGGGCCGTCCGCGACTCGAACGCGGGACCATCGGATTAAAAGTCCGGTGCTCTACCAACTGAGCTAACGGCCCGAGGCGCGCATGATACATGACTACGCAAAAAAAACAAAGCCTAAACGACAGGTTTAAAAAAAAAATTACTGATAACGCGTCACGTCTTCAATACCAGCTTCTTCAAAGCCCTTTTTCCGATATCGACAGGAATCACACACACCGCAAGCTTTCCCATGTAAATCAGCCTGATAGCAAGATACGGTGCGACTGTAATCAACATCACGTTCGATACCTGCACGAATAATCTCTGCCTTGGTCATATCAATCAGCGGTGTATGAATATGCAGTTTTTTTCCCTCAACACCGGCCTTAGTGGCCAGATTTGCCATTTTCTCAAAAGCTTCTATATAAGCCGGTCTGCAATCAGGGTAGCCAGAATAATCCACGGCATTCACACCGATAAATATATCCGCAGAATGATTAACCTCAGCGATGGCCAAGGCATGCGCCAAAAACACCGTATTTCGCGCTGGCACATAAGTAACAGGAATTCCCGGCTCAATGTGATCAGGCACATCAATCGCCTTATCAGTGAGCGCTGAGCCGCCTAATACGCCATCATCCAGCCTTATAACCTGGTGCCGGATACCATAATCACGCGCAATAGCTTTAGCCGCCTCCAGTTCAGACACATGCCGCTGCCGGTAATCAAAACTCAGGGCGATACATTCATAATATTCATTAGCGATAGCCAGCACAGTGGTGGAATCCAGGCCACCGGAAAGCAGAACAATCGCTTTTGGTTTTTCTACAGCTGACATATGTTTTATTTTCCAGACATTATCGACCAGGCTCAGCGCCCCAGAGATATTTATGTAACTGGATCTGCATTCTCACTGGCAAGTGATCACGCAATATCCAGTCAGCCAGTTCGCGTTCCTTTAGAACCTGATGACTAACCGAGAATAAAACCTCACAGCGTTCTGCCAGATTATATGTTTCCAGCATTGAACATGACCATTGGTAATCCTGTTCATCACAGATGACAAATTTCAGCTGATCTTTGGCATCAAGATAGTCAATATTCTGATAAAGGTTTTTTTCCATCTCACCTGAAGCGGGTGTCTTCAAATCCATCACCTTGACGACTCTTGGATCCACCTCGGAGATACTCATGGCACCACTGGTTTCCAGTGAAACCTCATAGCCCTGATCACATAGCTTCACCAACAGGTCATTACAATGCTTCTGGGCCAACGGTTCACCACCCGTTACCGTGACGTATTTCGCCTTAAAACCTGCCACCGTTTCAATGATCTCATCCTGTTCCAGCCAGTCACCACCACTGAAAGCGTATTCGGTATCACAATAACTACAACGCAAGGGACAACCCGTCAAACGCACAAACACCGTCGGCAAACCGACGGTTCGCGTTTCACCTTGCAGGGAATAGAATATTTCGAATATTCGAAGCTGATCCGGATGACCTGCCACGAGTTAATGACCTTCGCGTTTAATTTGCTCCAGTCGCTCATTCGCCCGCTTGGCTATGTTGGTATCAGGAAACGATTTAATAATCAGCTGTAAGCTTTCCCGGGCCGCAGACCAGTTTTTCAACTCATAATAGACATAAGCTATTTTCAATCTCGCACCCTGTACTTTAGAGCTGTTCGGATACTTGGCAATTAAACGCTGAAACTCACTTAATGCTTGCTTGTATTGGCGATTTGCATAATTAGCCTCAGCCAACCAATACTGCGCATTGTCTGCATACTGACTATCCGGGTAACTTTTAAGGAAACCGCCAAATGCAACAATAGCTTGCTTATAACGCCCTTCTTTCAGCAAACCAAACGCCTTATCATAATCAGGCTTGCCTTTGTTATCCATATCAGGCGAGGCAGGCAGTGCTGCCGCATCACCACCCGGTAAACTCACAGGCACATCAACCGTGCCCGGAGGAGGAACCGGTGCCAACAAGCCTGAAGCAGGAGCCGCTGTTTCAACTGCATTAATACGTCGATCCATATCCAGATACAAGCTGCGCTGGCGTTGTTTAATCGTACTCAACTCGTGACCCTGCTGGTCCAGTTGCTCACGAATCGATGCAATCTCTTCCTGCAAAGCTTCAATCTGTTGAGACTGCCGCATTAGCATTTCCGAACCCACCATACGCTCCACGCGTTCAAGACGCTGTTTCACACTCATCATGGAAATCACATCCTTCTCAGCAGCTAATGCCGAGAATGCCGATGAAGCCACGATAAAAAACATCAATAAAACAGTAAAACGCTTAAACATATATCACCTGATTGATTTTTTATTAGAACAGCTTATTGATAAACCAGCTCTGCTCTACGGTTCAAACTCCATGACTCTTCATCATGTCCCAGACTAGCAGGCTTTTCTTCGCCATAACTAATAACAGTAATTTGATCACTGGAAGCACCCTGGAACATCAACAAACGTTTCACTGATTGCGCACGACGGTCAGCCAAGGCCACGTTGTACTCACGCGTTCCTCTTTCATCAGTATGACCTTCAAGCCGAATACTGGCACTCGCATTGGCGGATAAGTACCTACCATGATGTTTAACCAATTCAACAAAATCACCCACTACCTTACTGCTATCAAAATCAAAATAGATGACACGTGCCGCTAATACACTGTTTGCATCATTGATCGCACTAGCTTCATAAGAAGCGGACAAGGCCTGACCAGCAGCACCACCTTCACCACCAACTGCACCTACCTGCGCACCAGTACTACCATCAGCAGCTGAACCGTCAGCATCACCATCCGGTTTCACATTTGGATCACAAGCAGCCAAAGTAACGGCCATTAATAAAATAAGTAAATAATTTTTCATCTCTTTCTCCTGTTATACATCTAATATTTTTTTATTCTCGAGCCTATCCAACTATTTTTTTACCACAGACCATGCTGGCTCTCTGACCTCACCATCCGACAAGCCCAAACGCTGCTTGTGTCTTCCATCTGTTGATACCGCCGCCAATACAGGTTTACCCTTATGCTGCGACGCATAGAGGATCATACTACCATTTGGCGAGAATTCGGGCGACTCATCCAATGGACCATCAGTCACCTGCTGCACCAAACCCGTCTCCAGATATAATACCGCTACCCTGAAGACATTGTTCTCACCCTGAACAAAACTGATAGTTTTACCATCTCGGGAAATACTGGCATTCGCATTATATTTACCATCAAAGGTCAAACGCTGCGGTTTGGCATTGGCTGAAACCGAAATTTGATATAGCTGCGGCTTACCACTACGACTCGAAGTAAACACCAGTGATTTACCATCCGGCATCCACACTGCCTCGGTATCAATCGACCAGTGCTTGGTCAAACGCTTCAACCTCTTACTACTCAAATCTAGAATATAGACATCTGGATTCCCGTCTTTCGACAAAGTAATCGCCAGTCGAGTTCCATCCGGCGACCAGGCTGGCGCACCATTAATGCCCTTGAACTTTGATACCAGCTCTCTCTTCGCGGTGTGAATATCATGAATAAAAATTTCTGGAACACCGTGTTCAAAAGAAACATAAGCCAGTCGTTCACCATCCGGCGACCACACGGGTGACATGATCGGTTCATTCGAAGTTAATAAATTTTGTGAATTAAAACCATCGGTATCCGCAGCCTGCAATAAATAGGTGACCGCCTTGCCCGGTAGCTGTTTTGCCGTGACATAAGAAATACGAGCATCAAATGCACCCGGCAATCCAGTTAAACTTTTAATAATGTGATCACTGATACGATGAGCTACTGATCGCAAAGAGTTTCTGGTCGCAGCAAAGCTATAACCCAGTAACTGCTCGCCTTTGAGAACATCGAACAACCGGAAATGCACCTGATATTGACCTTCAGCTTCCTGTTTCACACCACCAATAATTAAATGATCAATACCAATCATGCGCCAGGATGGAAAATGGACATCTTCGGGCTGCTTGGGATAAGCAATTAAATCTTTATCGGGCAGAGGTGCAAACTTACCGCTACGCGCCAGGTCAGAAGTAATAATGGCAGAGACATCAGCATCAGCAAACTTAACACCACCCACCCACTGAAACGGCACTACCGCAATAGGCAGAGAACCTTCAACACCTTCTGTAATCTCGATATTTAACACTGCTTGCGAAGCAGAACAAAAACTAATCAGAATCAAACTTAATAAATAACGCTTCATAAAACTAATAACCTAAAAGTTATAATTTAATATTAATTACGTGGCTTGAAAGTAAAATGAATCTCACGATCAAATACCTCGGGGTTAGGTGGCGGTGGTAATGGTGAGGCTTTTCTCACAGCGCGTTCAATAGACCGCTGAAACGCCAGATCATTCACACATTTTTTCAAACGCACATCAATAACGTCACCTAAAGATGTTTGCGTCACAATCACTTCACACGACATATCAGATGTCGAAGTAGCGGGACGTAACCAGTTGCGCTCAACTTTTTGCTCAATTAACCTGACATACTGTGAGCGTAAAGATTGTAACCTGGCATTTTTCTCTTTTGCCTGACGAGCCTCCTCTTCCATACGTTCTTCGTCAGCTAACTTACGCTGTAATTCATCAGCCTCAGCCTTGCGCCTGTTATCTTCTTCAAGCTGTCGCCTAGCCTCTACTTCTTCCCGCTTTCTTTTATCCTCTTCAAGTTTTCGCTTTTCCGCTTCAACTTTTTTTCTAGCGGTTTCAGCTTTTTTGTTTTCTGCCTCAATTCTTTTTTTCTCGGCTAGATTCTTTTTCTTTAAATTTGCCAGACGTTTCTTTTCGGTTACCTGCTTTTTCTTAAGATCAGCCAGGCGTTTCTTCTCAGCAGCCAGTTGCTTTTTAGCTTTATCCTGCTGCTGCTTAATTTTTTTCTGCTGCGCAAGATTCTTCTTCTTTTTCTTATCTTCTGCTTGCTTGAGCTTCTTCGCCTCAGCCTCAATTTTTGCCGCATCAACCACAACGGCTTTAACTGTTTTCTTGTCTGAGCTAGCGGGCTTATGTATCTCGCTACTACTTAAATTAACTCCCAACAATACAATCAGGACAAAATGCAAAGCAATCACAGCCAGCAAAACAATTGGCTTTTTCTTAACATCGTTCAGCAGGTCAGATGAATTCATTATTTCCCAGCCGAACCCTGATGATCAATTTGGTCTGTCATCAAACCAACTTTTTCCACACCGGCTGTTTGCAACAACACCATGGCATTGGTCACACTGCCATAACCGACTTCTCTATCTCCACGAACCAGCACCGGCGTTTCAGGCTGGTATTTAACTACCGCTGCCACACGATGCACCAACACCTCTTCACTAATCGGCTCATTCACATGCTCACCCACATTCAAATAGTATTCACCGGTTTTGCTCACCGTTAATACGACTGGCTCTCGCTGATCGGGAGGCAATGGGTTAGCATTTGCCTGCGGCAAATCAATTTCTACACCCTGCTGTATCAAAGGTGCCGTGATCATGAAAATGATCAACAACACCAGCATCACATCGATATAAGGCACGACATTGATTTCAGCAACAGCTCTGCGTTTACGATGACGAGGCATGGGCTTTAAATTTTATCCTCAGAGACCGAAGCGCCTTCATCACACTTATCGCCACCATCACTCTGTAGACACTGACTTTGACGCTGCAGAATGGTGGCAAATTCTTCGGCAAAGTTTTCATAGGAAATAGACAATCGATCAACACGTTCTGCATAACGATTATAAGCAATCACCGCAGGAATTGCCGCGAACAGACCCATTGCAGTCGCAATCAAAGCCTCAGCGATACCCGGTGCCACCATAGCCAAACTGGCGTGCTGCACAGAACCCAGCGCAGTAAAGGAACGCATAATACCCCACACCGTGCCAAACAGGCCTATGTACGGACTAATAGAACCAATCGTCGCCAGCAGTGACAAATGCGCATCCAGCCGTTCTTCTTCTCGCGCCAGCGCTACCTTCATACTGCGTTGCACGCCCGACAACATCATTTCTGCGTTATTCGTTGCATGCTTATGTACACGAATGTATTCGGCAAAACCGGCCACGAAAATCCGTGCCAAACCACATTCATTATCTGTATTCTTTTTTACCCGTGCATACAGATCAGCCAGATTAATACCCGACCAGAATTGATCTTCAAAACGCAGAGCTTCTTCACGCGCATTCTTCAGCACATCATATTTAAGATAAATAATGACCCAGGATAAAACTGATGCAGCAAGCAAAATCAGCATCACCAGTTGCACGGTAATACTTGCACGTGCGACCAGACTTAATAACGACATATCAGCTTCCACTGTCTACCCCCTGTTTAATTTTTGACAGCATATTTTCTGGTATCACCTTCGGTGTAAATTTTTCTGCATTAAGACAGGCTACTTTTATTTCTGCAAGACAAAGCACTGCTTCATCTGTTACGCGCACCACTGATTGCGAGAAATCGAAACTGGCGCGTCCACAATCACTTATTTTTGTTTTTACTATTAACTCATCATTAAACACGGCGGGCTTTTTATATTGCACCGACAGGCTATGCACCGCAAAAATAACTCCCTGTTCTTCAATCAACTGATCCTGTTCGAAACCCAGGCTGCGCAACATTTCAGTACGTGCTCGTTCCATAAACTTCAAATAATTGGCGTAATAAACCACACCTCCCGAATCCGTATCCTCATAATAGACACGTATAGGCCACAAAAATTCATTATTTGGAACAGTCACAAATATTAACTCTTAGTTAAACTACTTATTATTAATTTCGTATTAAATTAGTCTTTGCACGGATCAGTTTCTGGAAGATCCAGCGTCGCCTGCGTCAATTGCTCATTCACTGGCTGCGTGAGCCCAAAATGACGATAGACATTCGGCGTTGCTATCCGGCCACGCGGCGTGCGCATCAAATAACCCTGTTGAATCAAATAAGGTTCAATCACATCTTCAATGGTATCGCGCTCTTCACCAATGGCTGCCGCCAAATTTTCTACACCAACCGGGCCACCATTGAATTTATCAATAATCGCCCTCAATAAACGACTATCCATAACATCAAAACCAACCGGATCGACATTCAACAATTCAAGCGCTTTTGAAGCCACATCAGCGGTCACCTTGCCATCCGCTTTGACTTGCGCGTAATCACGCACCCGGCGCAACAAACGATTAGCAATACGCGGTGTACCTCGAGCACGGCGCGCTACTTCCGTTGCACCTTCGATATCCATCTCAACATTTAAGATACTGGCGGTGCGCTGCACAATATGGGTTAAGTCCGGCACCGAATAAAAATCCAGACGCAAGACGATACCGAAACGATCACGTAGTGGTGAAGTTAATGAACCCGCTCTTGTGGTTGCACCGACTAAGGTAAATGGTGGCAAATCTAACTTGATTGAACGTGCGGCCGGGCCATCACCAATCATAATATCCAGCTGATGATCCTCCATGGCTGGGTACAAAATTTCTTCAACCACCGGGCTCAGACGATGGATCTCATCGATAAATAGAACATCGTGTGGTTCAAGATTGGTCAACAGTGCCGCCAGGTCACCAGGACGTTCCAACACTGGCCCAGAGGTAGAATGCAGCGTTGCATCCATTTCATTAGCGACGATATGCGCCAGTGTGGTTTTACCCAGACCCGGTGGGCCGAAAAATAATAAATGATCCAGTGCTTCGCTACGCGCACGTGCTGCCGGAATAAAAATTTCCAGCTGTTCAGTGACAGCGGGTTGGCCACGGTAGTCCTTGAGCAACTGAGGCCGAATCGCACGGTCTATTGAAACTTCCTCATCGGACTGCTCTGCGGTAATGATGCGTTCTTGCGTCATATTATTTTTTTACCATACCCTTAAGCGCAACTTTAATAATGTCTTCGGTAGTCAAACCTTCAGTCTCAACCACGCGCACCATCTGACTCGCTTCCTGGGCTTTATAACCCAGCGAAACCAGCGCACTCACCGCATCACTGACGGGATTGGCTTCTACTTTTAAACCAGCAACACTGCCAGCACCCGGCAATATGGCATCCGCGTTCTTGGCCAGTCGATCACGCAATTCTATGATTAAACGCTCAGCGGTTTTTTTACCGACACCCGGCAAAGCGGTTAAAGCCTTGGCATCGTTTTCCATCACACAGCGGGTGAATTCTTCTGCGGTGACACCGGAAAGAATAGTCAATGCCAGCTTGGGGCCAACACCATTAATCTTGATCAGGTCCCTGAATAACTGACGTTCCGACTGGCTATAAAATGCGTACAGTAATTGCGCATCCTCTCGCACCACCATGTGAATATGTAAGACGACAGATTCACCAATCGCGGGCAGTTGGTAAAAGGTGGACATCGGCGATTCCAGTTCGTAGCCAACGCCCTGCACATCTACCAGCAACTGTGGTGGATGCTTTTCCAGCAGCGTACCGCTTAATCGTCCAATCATATCCAACGTCCTCGGCGCGAACCGCGTACCACGCCAACCGATTTAACATGTGTGTGATTAGCGTGACACATGGCTATCGCCAGCGCATCCGCTTCGTCGCTCTGTAGTTTTTCTTCCAGGCCTAATAATTTCTGCATCATGTGTTGTACTTGTTGTTTATCTGCCGCGCCGCTACCAACCACGGCTTTTTTAATGACTCGTGCGGCGTATTCATCAACGCTCAGATTAGCCTGAACACCCGCACAAATTGCCGCGCCTCGCGCCTGTCCCAGCTTCAGCGCCGAATCCGCATTGCGACTCATAAATACCTGCTCAATCGCCATCGATTCTGGCTGCCATTCGCTAATCACCGCAGCCACTTCCTGAAAAATAATACCCAGCCGTTCCGGCAAAGCATCGCCTTTAATAGGAATAAAGCCACTGGCCACATAACTGTGACGGAAACCATCAGTGTCGAGAATGCCGTAGCCCGTCACACGAGAGCCTGGATCGATACCAATAATTCGTATTTTTGTTTTCAAAACTGAGTCAATATTTTATGGGTCAGTATTTTTATTATTATAATCAAATAATTATTGAGAAAGCTGTTCCATCACTTCATCTGAAAAATCAGCATTGGTATGCACTTCCTGCACATCATCCAGATCTTCCAGGGTATCGATCAGGCGCATGATTTTCTCAGCATCATCGAAAGTCACATCCGTGGTATTACCGGGTTTTTCAATCACATGGGCTTCTTCAGGCCAAAAATTGGCCGCTGTCATAGCTTCCTTCACCGATAAAAAATCTTCAAAAGCCGTAGAAACCTCGATACTGCCATCATCATTGGTTGCGACATCATCCGCTCCCACTTCCAGTGCCGCCTCCATAATGGCATCTTCATCACTGCCTGTGGGATAAGTCAGTAAGCCCATACGAGTAAACATGAAAGCCACTGAGCCATCGGTACCCAGATTACCATCCGCCTTAGAAAACGCATGGCGCACCTCAGAAACGGTGCGATTGCGGTTATCGGTCATACAATCGACCATCACCGCCACACCTGCCGGGCCATAACCCTCGTAGCGAATTTCCTCATAAACCACATCATCATCTTCACCGCTACCACGCTTGACCGCACGCTCGATGGTATCGCGCGTCATATTCGCGCCTAGCGCCTTATCCACCGCCAGTCGCAAACGTGGATTCGACGTATTATCGCTACCCACCTTGGCAGCGACGGCAATCTCACGAATCAGCTTGGTAAAAATCTTGCCACGTTTCTTGTCCTGCGCCGCCTTGCGATGTTTAATATTCGCAAATTTACTGTGACCTGCCATAACGACCCCTTATATCATCTGCTGGAGAGTCTAACATTGAGCGGTTCATTGATGAATATCTTTGCGATATTTATGCTCCAAAAGCCTAATCAAGATGGCCCCATAGACGTGACAAGAAAAACATTATATATATCTTTTAAAACACAACAGGAAAAATAAAAAATCGATTATTTGAAAAACCCCAAATTCCAGCTCCTTTTAACCTTAATGCCCCGTTCCGCCAGTTCAGCGATATCCTCATCATCCAGATAATCACATAACCCATTAGCAAGTTCATCCAGGTAGGGTGCGTAGTTATGCCATCTTTTTCTGGAACCGGTATAAATAGGTTGACGTGCCTGCCAGACACTTGCCGTCACGATGGCACGCGGAGCCTTATAAAATTCCAGACATCTATCATCCCAGGGTAAGCCACAGAACTCTATAAGCCGATGACTTTGGGATTCAAAATCACTAATCAAATCTTCATAATGCACATCAATAATTTTTCCTTCTGGGAGCAGCTTCTTCCAATACTCTATCGTTTTTCTATAAAAATGATATTTTTTAATTAACCACTGGATATCATACGTATCCTCTTCGTAGGAAAACGACTGAAAATAACAGGACAAACAAACATCGAGCGGATTACGTATTGCGTGAATAATTCGTGCATTAGGAAACAACAAATGAATCAATCCCAGATATGTGAAATTATTAGGTAATTTGTCGACAATTCGAACAGCACCTTCTCTCGTTTTTTTAAGCACGCGCAAATAATCATCCGCGTACCCAGCAAGCATCTCCTTACTCAATTTTTTTTCAAGACCCGACGATGAAGTTCCATTAGGAAAACAAATAGCGGAGTGAATTTTTAATATTTCTGTCAGTTCCCCAGCACCCGCCCCATCAGGATGAGCCGAAATAATTTGCTCAATTAATGTAGTACCTGATCTCGGCATACCTACTATAAAAACAGGTACATTTGAATCACTACCATAGAGACTATCATCCTGAATCCTTTTTTTATTATAAGCTTTTTTTGCACACTTAAAACGCTTCTGTAATACACTTGGTTCGACTGCAGATCGACCTAATAAATTACCCTGCCTGTAATTTTCAAATGCCTTATCCCATTCCTTTCGATCATCATATATCTTACCCAGACTAAAATGAATGACAGACCTATGCTTAGCAGGAATACTTTGCTGAAGAGCCTTTTCGGCTTTTCTAATAAGCGTATTATCATCAGTAGTAAATTTCTTAATCTGTGCCAGTTGCTGATACGCATAAGCACAGGTACTATCAATCTCTAACGCTTTTTCAAGATAAGTCGTCGCTTCCTCCATTTTCCCCATATCTATCAAAACATTGCTAACAGGAAGGTGATTAATCGCGGTAGTTTCAAGACGCAACAGTTTTTTTGCATACCTCAACGCGTCTTCATGCCTGCCTACAATCCTGAGGCAGGCAACCATATCAAGATAAGCCATTGGCTGACTCGGCTTTAGTAGAATGGCTTTCTCAAAAAAATCAATAGCCTGATGAAATTTACACTTTTTATGATATATTTGACCAAGAATAACATAAGGCCCCGGCAAGTTTGGATTCAACTCGATAGCTTTATTGCTTAATTCTGAAGCTTGATCTCTTTTTCCTATTTTGTGACAAGCACTCGCAAATAAATAATAACCATAAGCATTATCCGGCTGCAACTCGACAACTCTGGAAAAAGAATTTATCGCATAAACATCCTCATCCAATGCTAGAGCGAGCCTGCCACTCTGAGCTAATAAATCGGGCTCATCAATTTCCTGGCTCAGTATTTCATGAAAAATCATCTCAGCTTGATCAACCTGACCATTCTCAACAAGCCGCAAAGCCTTTTGTATTTTTTTTCGCATAGAGATTTCTACTTAAGAGAGATAGGTGATATTAAAATATTCTCAATATAAAATTAAGGAGTAAACATAACAATTCATATAAATTAAAAATATATTATGGAGTTCTGAGCATAATAATCTCATTTAGCTCATTAATGATAGAAGAATCATAACCAAGTTCTTCTAGCCTCTCTTTGAAGCTAAGATGTAAGCGAGCCTTGCCGTAAACACCCAAAGAATTAACAGCCTTAAACTGGTTTACTTTCTTTATGATTATTTGAATTTCTTTTTCCATTTTTTTTTCTGTCTTTTTCATCTGCTTTTTGTCAAAAGAATTTTCAAAAAATGTTTTTGCCACAGAAGGCTGGATCGTACTGAACAGCTCATTGGCTAATTCATTCGCGAAGGTATCGATTACGTTGTTTTTCTTCCAAAAAAATAGATTCATAATATTGACTTATTGATTGTTTAAAATTGCGTCATTCTTCTCAAATATTAAGGTGAGGTTATACGCTAACCCTATGCCAATCAAGCATGACATTTCGTATGCTTGATAAAGCTATTTTTTAGTATGCCACCATCTTTTTTATGCGATACCGGAATCAGGCAATGGTGTCACCGTTTCTTCATCAAACTTACCGGCACGTAAGAAAATAAGCACCTGTTGCGCCACCTCAGATGAAAACAATATCCCCATATGGCTCACCGGCAGAATAATCGCATCAGTCGCCCCACCAAGTTGAGTCTCTTCGACCGACACTGTGCCATCGTGCGGAACATCCAGTCCACCGACAATCAAGCCCACGCCTAGCGGTAATGAGCCTGAGATTGCGCCTATATCCCGCCAACCTCTCCATGCAGGCACATTACCATCCAGACCTTGCTCCAAACTTTGCCCTACTGCCCAGCGGGTTAATACAGTGCGACCCAGACGCTGGGCCACCACACTGCCATTAACCGGACTCGCCAGCAACACAATGCGACCTTCTTTAGCGAACGGAAATTGATCGAACAGATGCATCAAAACAATGCCACCCAGACTGTGCGCGACAAAATGCACCACCGGTGCATCAAGGCTTTCGGCAAACTCATGCAAATGCCCCGCCGTCTCAGTCAGCGATTTACCCCAGACGTGATATTTAAAGATATGACACTCGTAACCAGCACGCTCCAGATTCCGGCGTAAACGCCAGAACTCCAGACCATTCATCCAGATACCATGTACTAAAACGACCGCTTCTCGCATGAGGTGCAGTTTAGCCGAGAGCGAGCTATATTGGGAGGTTTCTTGGGAGTTTCATCGATCCAAGCACCGTATCTGGACATTGGTGGCAGTGGGTATTATGCGGCGCATTCATGTGCCTTAGCGTTACTTCACCCATTCATGGGGGCCGAATTCGTGTCAGCTACACAACAGCTATTCAAAAGGAAATGCTTACCATGAGTATTGAATGGATCGAGTAATTATTAGTTATGGCATGGCATAAGCCTGCATTGTATGATGCATGAAAAACTTAGTTGTAAAATTCTATTCTAATAACTTAATTTATTGATTGTGATGGTACATACACAAATGCTAGATTCTTATAAAGCAAACCGAAATACAACATATTGCATTTCAATTTTTATCATCTGCTATATTTTTCTTTTACTCATCGCATCAGCTCCGCATTCTGCATTCGATAGCTTTTGGCATTTACAGATGGGAAAAGACTTACTAGAAAATGGACTGTCACCCTGGATTGATCATTATAGTTTCACATATTACGGTAAGGAAATAACGGAAATTCCTGTTATTTTTCAAGCACTATTAGCATCCTTTGTGTCTACCTTTGGTGAAAGCAATGGCTTTTATTTTTTTAAGGTGTTTTATGTAACATTACTTATGTTTTTTCTTTATGTGTATTTCAGGCAAGTCAAAGCTTCCTGGTATATTGTATTTTTAGCTCTTCCTTTTATTACTTATTTTATTACCCTCCGACTCATAATCAGGCCTGAGATCATATCGTATGTGCTTATGGTTATTTGCCTTTCCCTGTATCTAAAGGCCAGAGAGTCTTTTAAAACAAGAGAGCTTTTATCAATATGCTTGTTATTGCTCTTTTGGGTGAACTATCACTCACCCATTTTTGGCTATATTATTATTTTCAGTTTATTTTTAGACAGGGCCATTCACAAGTTTTTTTATGACGATTGTGATTTTAGCTGGCGCCAATGGTTTGTCTGGGGCGGCATTATATTCCTTATTGGATTCATTAAGCCCAGTGGTCAGCATTTTCTTATAGCTTCATTATCGCTTTTGACCAGTGAGTTTGGACAGTATACGGCGGAATACTTCCCATCAAACACCTTCTACTCAATGGATAAAATAGTATACCTCTCATGGATTTTGTCATTTTATACCATGGTTGTGTCGTTAATAAAAAAACAGTATGGGTTTGCATTTATCGCTATCTTTTTAGTCTATTTCTCATGGTCAACGGCACGAATGGTTACTCCAGTTGCCATTATAAATTTTTGCATTCTGGGTTTCCTGCTAAGCCAATTCTCTTACTCACAACTTTCATCAGCCTTAAAGCCTTCGATAAGAAATTCTCTATTACTTATTTCCGTATCCTTACCCCTTATGGCTTTTTATATTTTGACTAGATCGACTATGTCAATTATTGAAGATCGTAACAATAAATCTGAAATACTAAATAAACGATATCCAAAGCAAGTGGTTGATTATTTAAAAAATTACCAACCCGGTGGGAATATACTTAATCTTATGGCTTCGGGAGGGTATCTTATAAATAAACTGTCGCCTGATTTTAAGGTGTTTATTGATGGCCGAACAAATATATTGTACCCCATTGAGTTTTTCAAAATTAGCCACTCTATTGACATTCTGACCTATGGTGAAAATAACAAGGTTAATTCAGATGTATTAAATAGCGTATTAGAGAATTATGACGTGCACTATGCCGTATATCCAAACACGCCTGGAAGGCTGCTAATGTTTTACGGAACAGATGAACTTAACCTAAACTTTGCAGATGAAAACTTTTTACTTTTCTCTAAAAACAAAAAAATATCATTCCCCGTATCAAGCCAGTTAATGGTATTTCCAATGTGCTGGAACGAGGCGCTTTCCATAAGCATACAAAAAGAAATATCGTTAGCAGACACATTGTTTTCTAACAAGTCATACGCATTAAAATCAGTGCTATTGTTTCTGAAGGGTTATTTATCGCAAAATGACAAATCGAAGTTTTTAGGCGCGCTAAACCCTACTGACTTATCATTAGATTTAAGTCGGCGCTTGGCGGCTTACGTGGCATTAAACAGCCACGAATACTCAATAGCATTAAAATATTTCGCATCAATTCGAAAACAAAATGAACATGATCTTCTAATGACGGCTTATTCTTTAATTAAGACTGAAGATTACTATGCAGCAGAAAATATGCTGTTTTATTTTTACTCAAAAAACAAATACCCAAAAAAAATAACAATATCTTACGAGAAGATAGCTATATTTAGTCAACTATTAAAGATAATTCAGGAGCATTATGAGCTGAAGCAGTTTCTGCCTACATATAGGGATGAGCTAGAAGATAAGCTCAAACAAGCCAACTATAACAATGGTGTTCCTTTGGAATCTGCTATTCTGTATCAAGATTACTGCAAGTCGTTTTTATAACAAGATGTATTTTTTATAAGTTTTTAATAACACCATTGCCCTTAAAATATTAGCCACTAATATGAAAAACAGAAAAATTAAAAGCATATGTCGCCGTGGAAATTATTGAGTCAATACAGCGATGGAGAGCCTCTTGGAAGATTGAAATCAGAACAGGGACCTAAGACTGGATATCAATCATTTAGCCAGGCCAAAACGAAAGACACATTACTTTTAACTATTGAAAAAAACAGCCTTTACTATATTTACAAGAGTTCGTGAATCACAGCTTCGATCACTCTTTTCTGGTACTCCTCCAATCCACACCATAATGGTAGGCGCAATAAACGGTCAGCCATGTCATTTGTTACTGATAAGTCCCCATTATATTTCGCAAAACGAAGACCGGCAGGAGAAGTATGCAAAGGGATATAATGGAAAACAGTATTTATATCCTGCTCTTTCAATTTCAAAATCAGATTAGTACGGCTTTCAATATCAGACAATAAAATGTAATACATATGTGCATTGTGACTGCATTCTGAAGGAACAATTGGTCGTCTAAGATTTTCACCTCCTTCAAGCGTTTCAAACTCGGCATGATAACTTTCCCAAATATTTAAACGACGCTGAGTAATACTTTCTGCCTCCTGAATTTGCGCCCAAAGAAAAGCAGCTATAATCTCACTAGGCAAATACGATGAGCCAGTGTCTACCCATGTATATTTATCCACCTGTCCACGGAAAAATTTACTGCGGTTTGTACCTTTTTCTCGAATAATCTCAGCACGCTCCATAAACTCAGGCCTATTAATAAGCAGAGCTCCACCTTCACCTGAAATAATATTCTTAGTTTCGTGAAAACTGAAGCATCCCAGGTGCCCTATTGAGCCGAGCGGTTTACCCTTATACGTGGACATGACCCCCTGCGCGGCATCTTCAATAACCAGTAGCTTGTGGCGCTTTGCGATATCCATAATGGCGTCCATCTCGCAAGCCACACCCGCATAATGCACCGGAATAATCGCCCTGGTACGAGATGTGACTGCAGACTCAATAAGTGTCTCGTCGATATTCATCGTATCTGGACGAATATCAACAAACACAGGCACCCCACCTCGCAGTACAAAAGCATTGGCTGTTGAGACAAATGTGTAGGATGGCATTATCACCTCATCCCCTGGTTGAATGCCTGCTAAAATTGCCGCCATTTCCAGTGCCGCTGTGCATGAATGGGTAAGTAGAGCTTTAACTGCACCAGTGTGCATTTCCAACCATGCTTCGCATTTTTTTGTAAACTTGCCGTCACCAGCGAGGTGACCATTCGCATGAGACTCTGCGATATACGCAAGCTCGCGCCCAGTCATGAAAGGTTTGTTGAAGGGAATATTGTATTCGTCCATCTCTTATATCTCTGCCTGTTTTATCATTGGCTTTCGGGCAACTATCAATCTAGAGCCACCTACAGGTATAGATATACCAAGACGAATTAAATATAGCTCTAAATAAAGAAACCATTCAAAAATTTTATTAAGAATGGGATTAATGCGAAGCTCAGCCATATCATCCATTTTATCTCGCTGCAGCAATCTGGATACATACATTGCTGGTAACAACGTACTGACAAATGAAGTACTTCGAAGAATCTCAAAACCCGCCCCGCAAACTTTCTGATGCAGCTCTTTTGAACTATAACGCCTGACATGGCACGCATATTCATCAACTGCGCTCCAAAGCCAGCGGTGTTGCGGTACGGTAATAAATATAGCACCGCCTGGCTTAAGCGCTTTGTATATTTGTTGCAGTACAACCTCATCTTCTTCGATATGCTCTAAAACATCAAAAGCACCAATGGCATCCAGCTCTGATTCACAAGGAATATTGCGAGCATCCATTTGTGTAAATTTGGTACTCGGCAAACGCTGCTGAGCGTATATCAAACCCTCTTCCAAATACTCACTTCCCGATAGATTCGCCTCGGGAAACTGTTTTGAGATAGCCGAAATAACAAATCCTGTTCCGCAGCCAATCTCAAGAAAAGATTTAAGCTCCGGAGAATACTTATGTAGCGCCCAGATAATAAGCTTATTTCTGACACGGAACCAAAAATTCCCTGCCTCTAATTCCGCCAATTCTTTGAAGTAGTGAGTTTTGAATCCAATATTCATATGTTTTCTGGTGCTCTGTATTTTTCACAAAAAACGAAATATTTAAACACGATGAAGAGAAACCCTGCGACGATTATTATTGCTACAGCCTGAACACCCTGGTGTGCATAATCCAGATGATCAACAAAGATATAAAGGATAAGAAAATTGAGCATATACCCTAATATGTGTGCAAGCACATACCGTATAGCGGCTCTGGCAACATCCCCACTATGGGTAAATGTCCACTTCCTATTGCCGACAAATCCAATAGATGCGCCAATAACGTACACCAATGTCATTGCTATTTTTGGTTCGACACCAAGATAAGTAATCACTAGATAAATACAATAAATAACAACATTAGTCGCCACGCCCACTAAACCATAACGAATCATTTGCAACATAAAAACTAACTTATCGTACCAAATGATGGTAAATATCCTGTGACCTGGTAAAGGAGAAATCGAGAGAGGCATACAGTTTAACAACGGCGAGATTGGTTACGGATATCGAGCTTTTTACATTATCGTATTCATTTTTCAGCAGCTCACTGCATACTGTGCTCCACCAGTATTTCGACAAACCCTTTCCACGATATTCTTCTGCCAGTGCATGTAGCACCAGGTTATTGTCACTATATCCTATGAAACCTGCCAGCATACCCTGCCAGTACAGCCCATAAACCTGCTTCGCATCAATCAGCTGCTTGAGCCAGTTGTCGTAGCGCAGATCAGCAGAGGCTCTGGGCAAATTAAAATCACGATGAAAGCGGCCATGAATAAATGCGCCGTGGCAGATGGCCAACACCTTTTCTGTGTCGAACTCTTTGGAAATGGTCGCCCCAGCATGCTGCACCGTACGTAACCGTGTTGCATTGCAATGCGGCTCTATCAAGGTGTCACAATAGTAGAAACCATATTCGTGTAACAGCCGTTTATCCGCTAATGGCTCAACCTTCACAGTGTAGTGACCAACTGTTTGCACCGCTTGTTGTAGGGCAATTTCTGAATATTCGGTTAACTCCCAAGTAGGCATGCCAAATGCTGCCGTATCCCACGGTGTGCGCTTAATCAGTGACATTGCGTTCATCAAAAGTAACGCGCCTAACGATATACAGTGGCCGCTTCTTAGTTTCGTCGAATGTCTTGCCAAGATAGACACCGATAATGCCCAGCATCGCGATGATGATGCCACCAATAAAATACAGTGACACGATTAAACTATTCCAGCCGGGAATCGGTGAGCCATACGTCCATGCCCGCAGCAATATGTATATGCCATAACAGAATGCCAATACAGCCATTCCAAAACCGAAGCGCACGCCGATGCGTAATGGTTTATCGGAATAGGCAATAATGGTTTCTGCGGCCAACTTCCATAACTTTGCAAAGGTATAAGTGGAATTTCCTTCAAAACGCTTAGCATGTTTCACTTCTATACTTGCTGTGGGAAACCCCACCCACTGTACTAACCCGCCAAAGAAGCGCAACTGCTCGCCCATACGGCTGTAGTTCTCTACCACGTTGCGCGATATGATACGGAAGTTACCGCACGCTCCATCGTATTCTATATCTGCCAGATAGCTAAATGTCTTATAGAATAACCATGACATAATGCGCTTATGTAACGGATCTTGTCGCGCATCACGCCGAGCCAAAACGATATCGTAGCCTTCCTGCGCCTTGGCGTACAAGCGTGGTATTTCTTCAGGTTGATCCTGCAAATCGCAATCCATCACCACTACCCAATCCCCACTACAGTGATCTATCCCGGCGGTAATACCATAGTGCTGGCCAAAATTACGGCTAAACTGTACCCCAAGGACTCTTTTGTCAGCTACCGCGAGTCGCTCTATCACCTGCCATGAGTTATCTCCACCGCAATCTTCGACCAGTATAATTTCAAAGTCTGTTGAGATGGTTTCCAGTGCGACTTTAAGTCGTTGGTATAGCTCATCCAGACTATTTTCGGCCTTATAAACTGGAACTACTACAGAAAGGTGCGTCATATTATGGGTAATATCTCGTTCATTATTGTAAGTTAAGGTTTGCGATAAAGGCCACTGAAGATCGCCTGGCAACTCAATATCTCGAATTTGTCAATATACCATGGTCAACTAGCACAATAAACCATGGCACATCCTGTAGTCTCTTGACTAGAAAACTATTGCGCCAATCACGCTAGATATACAACATGTCACCATAGAAAATAAACTCATCGATCACCGCAATCATGTCGAAATATCCTTTCCCCTAAATTCAAGGGAGTCAAATTCTCATGAACGTAGCGAGCTCGTAGGGTAAGGCAAAGGGATACGCCGCATAATACCTAATATCACTGAAATATCAGATTATTAAAACTGGAAGAAAAAACTAAGATCCTTCACATTCGTTGAGGATGACAAAATCAAGATTTGTCAGCAAGGGCTTGCTGATCTACAAAACCAAAAGCTAAGGTGAAACTTCCAACATACGATCAAGTGCTATCTTCGCTTGCTTCGCTACATCTTCCGGCACACTAATCTGATTCACCACATTACCCTCAACCAGATTTTCCAGCACCCACAACAAATGCTGCGGATCAATCCGAAACATCGTCGAACACATGCATACTGTTGGAGACATGAAATGTACATTCTTGCCTTCATGCTGAAACTGCTCGTGCAAACGATTCACCAGATTCAACTCGGTGCCGACTAACCAGCGACTACCCGGTTCACTGTTGGCGATAGTGTTGATGATGAATTCGGTGGAACCAACATAATCCGATTTCTGGCAGACTTCATATGAACTTTCTGGATGAGAAATAACCTGGGTCTCAGGATATTTTTCCTTGAACTGGTCGATCTGTTCAGGTTTGAACATCTGGTGTACCGAACAGAACCCTTTCCACAAAATCATTTTGGCTTTGTGAATTTCTTCTGCAGTCAAACCACCCATAGGTTTATCGTAATCCCAGACCACGACGTCATCCATGGACATGCCCATGGTGGCAAACGTATTACGGCCAAGATGCTGGTCGGGGAAGAACAAGACTTTTTCGCGTTGTTTAAAACACCATTCCAGAACATGACGCGCGTTGGTTGAAGTACAAACGATACCGCCATGTTCACCACAAAAACCTTTCAGGTCTGCGGCAGAATTAATGTAAGTCACTGGCGAGACCATTTCATCAGGATCTAAAATTTCAGAAAGCTCCCGCCAGGCTTTTTCGACGCGACGTAAATCGGCCATGTCGGCCATTGAACAGCCCGCAGCCATATCGGGAAGAATTGATATTTGTTCGGGACGCGACAAAATATCGGCTACTTCGGCCATAAAATGTACGCCGCAGAAAACAATGTAGTCCGCTTTGGATTTGGCCGCTTCGCGTGACAGCTTTAACGAGTCGCCAGAAAAATCCGTGTGATTAAAAACCTCATCACGTTGGTAATGATGGCCAAGAATAACCAGCTTTTCGCCCAGCTTTTCCTTTGCTGCACGAATACGTTCATCACATTCGTGATCATCGAGCAGGCTATAAGTTTGTATGGCGATACTCATCTTAGCTCGCAGGTTTCTCAGCTTCGTCTTCTTTCTTCTCGACTTTACGCAAACGGAGATTCAGCTCTTTAAGATGCTCGCTGGAAACCGTAGCAGGTGCCGAGGTTAATGGGCAGGCGGCTGATTGTGTTTTAGGGAATGCCATAACGTCGCGAATCGAAGTCGCGCCTGACATCAACATAATCAGACGATCCAGGCCAAAAGCCAGGCCCGCATGTGGCGGACAACCGAATTTCAGCGCGGTGAGCAGGAAGCCAAATTTTTCTTCGGCTTCTTCATCACTAATGCCCAAAATTTTCAGCACCGATGCCTGCATGGCCATGTCGTGAATACGCACCGAACCGCCACCCAGTTCTGTACCATTGAGCACCATGTCGTAAGCGCGAGATAAAGCCGCACCGGGATCGGCTTCAAGCGCTTCAGGGCTATCAACCGAAGGCGCAGTGAAAGGATGATGCAATGATGACCACTGACCTTCACGGTTGCGCTCGAACATGGGGAAATCGACGACCCAAAGTGGGGCCCAGACATCTTCAACCATGCCAATGTCTTCACCGAGCTTGACGCGTAATGCACCCATCGACTCGTTCACTATTGTAGTTTCACCGGCACCGAAGAACAGAATATCACCTGACTGGGTATCGGTTTTTTCGATGATGGCAGTTAGTGCTTCATCCGGCAGGAATTTCACAATCGGTGACTGCAGGCCTTCGCGACCTTCGGCAACATCGTTAACTTTAATCCAGGCCAGGCCTTTGGCGCCGTAGCGACCGACAAATTCGGTATAACCATCGATTTCTTTACGTGAAAGTTTGGAACCCCCGGGGACTTTTAATACCACGATGCGACCGTGCGGATCGTTGGCTGGGCCGGAGAACACCTTGAATTCAACGTCTTTCATAACGTCAGCCAGGTCGACCAGCTCCATGGCAATACGTAAATCCGGCTTATCCGAACCGTAACGCAGCATGGCATCGGCATGGGTCATGCGCGGGAATGGATTGGGTAGAGCAACATCCAGCACGTCTTTAAACAGGCCGCGCATCATGTCTTCGTTGAGCTGCATGAGATCTTCTTCGTACATAAACGAAGTCTCTATATCCAGCTGGGTAAATTCTGGCTGGCGATCGGCGCGTAAATCTTCATCGCGGAAACAGCGTACGATCTGGTAATAACGATCGACGCCGGACATCATCAACAACTGCTTAAACAGCTGGGGTGATTGTGGCAAAGCGAAGAAACTGCCCGGATGGGTACGGCTAGGCACCAGGTAATCACGCGCACCTTCAGGAGTCGCCTTGGTCAGCATAGGGGTTTCGATATCCCAGAACTCACGCTTGTCGAGGAAGAAACGCAGATAAGCAGTGACGTCGCTGCGTAATTTAATGCGTTTCTGCATTTCATTGCGGCGAATATCAATGTAGCGGTAACGCAGACGCAGGTCTTCGTTGACGTCGGTGTCATCCAGCTGGAATGGTGGTGTTTCAGAGGTGTTGAGCACGGTCAGTTCCAGACCCAAAAGCTCAATCTTACCAGTCGCCAGCTTGGGGTTAATCGCGCTTTCATCACGCAGACGCACGCGACCCTTTACCTGCAACACGTACTCGTTGCGGATGTGCTCGGCCATCTCAAAAATCTCGGCACGATCCGGATCGAACACCACCTGCACCAGACCTT